>CAZSIY010000122.1:0-5155 GCA_964606825.1 uncultured Oscillospiraceae bacterium
GTATTAAGGAGGACATTATGGGAAGAATTTTCGGAACAGACGGAGTAAGAGGTATTGCAAATTCGTTTCTCACAGCCGAGCTTGCTTTTAAACTCGGCAAGGCGGGAGCGAAAGTGCTCACTAAAAACAGCGAGGGAGCGCCGAAAATCCTCGTGGGAAAAGACACCCGTGCCTCGGGCGATATGCTCGAAGCAAGCCTTACCGCAGGATTTTGTGCCATGGGCGCAAAGGTTTACTCGGTAGGCGTTTTGCCCACGCCTGCAATTGCCTATTTAGTGAGAAAATACAACATGGATGCAGGCGTTATGATAAGCGCATCTCACAACCCCATGGAGTACAACGGCATTAAATTTTTCAGCGGCGAAGGCTATAAGCTCAGCGATGACCTCGAAGCCGAAATCGAAGAATATGTCCTCGACGGAAAAGACTTGGGAGAACTCCCCATAGGCGAAAAAATCGGAAGAGCGTACACTTTGCAAAACGGCGCCGACGATTACACCGATTATATAAAAAGCACCGTAAAAGGCGATTTTTCAAGCCTTAAAGTAGCCGTTGACTGCGCAAACGGTGCATCTTTTGAATGTGCAAAAAGGCTTTTCGGCATGCTTGGCATAAATGCCGAGTATGTAAGCGACTCTCCCGACGGAAGCAACATAAATGACGGTTGCGGCTCCACGCATATTGAAAACATTTCAAATTATGTGAAAAACGGAAACTTCGACCTCGGTCTTGCCTTTGACGGAGATGCCGACAGATTGCTTGCCGTGGACGAAAACGGAGAATTTACCGATGGCGATAAAATTATGACAATTTGCGCCCTCGATATGAAAAAAGAGGGTAGGCTTAAAAAAGATACCGTTGTGGCTACGGTTATGAGTAATCTCGGATTTTTTAACGCTCTTAAAAAGAACGGCATAAAATTTGAGCAAACAACCGTGGGCGACAGGTACGTGCTTGAAAATATGTTAAACGGCGGTTACAGCATAGGCGGAGAGCAGTCGGGGCATATTATTTTCCTTGATTTAAATACCACCGGTGACGGCCTTATGACAGCAGTGCGCCTTTTGAGCGCTCTTCGCGACAGCGGTAAAAAGATGAGCGAATTGGCCTCGGTTGTTGAAATTTTGCCGCAGGTTTTGGAAAATGCGCGCATTAAAGATGAATACAAAGAAAATTATATGCAAGACAGCGTTATTGCCGAAGAAATTCAAAAAATAGAAGATAAATTTGCGGGAAACGGAAGAGTGCTCATTCGCCCTTCGGGCACGGAGCCGCTTGTGCGCGTTATGATTGAAGGAAAAGACAAAGACGAAATAACCCGCGAGGCAAAAGCTCTCGCAAAACTTATCGAAGAGCGCTTGGGGTGATGTTATGACAAAAAAGGAACGCGCCGAGAAAATTCAAGAGGTTTTCGACACTGTGTATAAAGATGCCGAGTGCTCGCTTGACTATTCCACGCCTCACGAGCTTTTGGTGGCGGTTCAGCTTTCGGCGCAATGCACCGATGCTCGGGTGAATATCGTAACAAAAGAGTTGTTTGAAAAGTACAAAAGCGTTTACGAGTTTGCCGAGGCGAATGAGGAAGAACTTGCCGAAATAATTCGCCCATGTGGATTTTTCAGAAATAAGTCAAAAAATATAATAGCTTCTTCAAAAGACATTGTTTCAAGGTTTTCGGGCGAGTTGCCCGATAATATGGAAGAGCTTACTTCCCTTGCGGGAGTTGGCAGAAAAACCGCAAACCTTATTTTAGGAGATGTTTTTAAAAAACCGGCAGTGGTTGTGGATACGCATTGTATACGCCTTTCAAATCGTTTCGGATTGGTAAAGGAGTCCGACCCGGTAAAAATTGAGTTTGCTCTTAAAAAAATATTGGACGGCGCCACAAGCAACAGGTTTTGCCACCAGCTTGTTCTTCATGGAAGAGCTTTTTGCCGCGCAAGAGGGCCGCTTTGCGATGAGTGCCCCGTAAATCGCCTTTGCAAAAAAGTATTGTGAGGTTTAAAATGAATAAAAGAGTAGAAAAATTAAGAGGATGTATTTTAAAAAACGCTCTTGACTGCGCCCTTGTAACAGACGAAAATAACGTGCGCTATTTCAGCGGGTTTACAGGTGAAGGATACCTTGTAATATCTCAAAATTCCGCCGTTTTGGCAACTGATTTCCGTTATGTCGAACAAGCGAAAATTCAGTCGGTAGAGTTTGAAATCGCCGATGTGGCAAAGGTTAGCCGCAAGGAAATACTTTCAAAATTCACCAAGGTGGGGTTTGAAAACAAAACCATATCATATAGCGATTACCTTTCGTTTTCAAACGCCGAGTGCACTCTAGTGCCCATGAATTTTGCCTTAACCGACATGCGCGCCATAAAAGATGAAGAAGAAATATCTCTTATAAAAAAAGCGGAGCATATAGGCGATTTGGCGTTTGAACACATTTTAAAATTTTTAAAGCCGGGCGTTTGTGAGCGCGATATTGCTTTGGAACTTGAATTTTTTATGAGGAAAAACGGCGCCGAGGCAATGAGCTTTCCGCCGATTACAGCCTCGGGTAAAAACGGCGCAATGCCCCACGCGGAGCCGAGCGACAGGGTTTTAACAAATGGCGACCTTGTGGTTATGGACTTCGGCTGTAAATATGAGGGATATTGCAGCGACATGACCCGTACCGTTTGCATAGGCAAGGCAAATAAAGAACAAAGAGATGTTTATTACACTGTGCTCAAGGCGCAAAAAGAGGCAATTGCCATGCTTTGCGAGGGTGCAAGAGCATCGGAGGCACATTTTACGGCGCTTGGCATTATTGAGGAAAAGTATCCCGACACTTTCGGCCATGCCCTCGGCCACGGAGTAGGCCTTGAAATTCACGAAAGACCGGTTCTTTCTCCCAAAAGTGACACAAATCTTTCAAACGGACATGTTGTCACCGTGGAACCGGGAATTTATCTCCCCGAAAAATTCGGCGTAAGGATTGAAGATGTAGTGGTAATTAACAGTAAAAGCACCGTAAATCTTACAAATTCTGCCAAGGATTTGATAGAATTATAGAAAAATAATATTTTTTTCAAAAAAGACTTGAAAAATATGCAATAATACATTACAATAGTAGTATCTATTAAAATGACTAATCGGAGGTATTTTATAATGATTACAGCAGGAGATTTCAGAAACGGTAAAACATTTGAGCTCGAGGGCGGCGTATGGCAGATCGTCGAGTTCCAGCATGTAAAGCCGGGAAAAGGAGCTGCGTTTGTAAGAACAAAAATAAAAAACGTTATAACCGGTTCCGTTGTGGAAAAAACTTTCAGACCTACTGAAAAGTTCGAGGAAGCATTTATCGAGAGAAAGGACATGCAGTATTCATATGCTGACGGTTCTCTCTATTACTTCATGGATATGGAAACATTTGACATGCTCCCCATCAACGAAGACATGATTGCAGACAAAATGAAGTTTGTAAAAGAAAACGACACATGCAAAATTCTTTCATACAAGGGCAGTGTATTTGATATTGAGCCTCCCACATTTGTTGAGCTCGAAGTAACGGAAACAGAACCCGGTTTCAAGGGTGATACTTCCACAGGCGCTACAAAGCCTTGCACACTTGAAACAGGTGCACAGCTTATGGTTCCGCTCTTTATCGACCAGGGAGATATAATCCGCGTTGATACAAGAACAGGCGAATACATGGAAAGAGCATAAAGGAGAAAAGATATGGAAAATATTTCAAAACAGATTTCTTATTTAAGAGGCATGATGGACGGCATGGAGTTTGATTCATCAAGCAAAGAAGGAAAAATTTTCGACTCAATACTCGCAGTTTTGGACGAAATTAACGACTCTATCGATGATTTGTTTGATTACCAGGAAGAAATGGCAGATCAGATAGATATGATAGATGAAGACCTCGCCGAAGTTGAGAGCGAGCTTGCAGACGATTGCGGCGATTGCTGTTGCGGCTGTGACGATTGTGACGGCGATGACGACTTTGAGTACTATGAAATAGAGTGCCCCAAGTGTGGAGAAACAATTTGCCTCGACGAAGACTTTTTCGATAGCGACGATGATATCGTTTGTCCCAATTGCGG
Organism: uncultured Oscillospiraceae bacterium; assembly: GCA_964606825.1. Taxonomy (GTDB): domain Bacteria; phylum Bacillota; class Clostridia; order UMGS1810; family UMGS1810; genus CAKSIN01. The sequence goes on from CAZSIY010000122.1 coordinate 4,088, forward strand.
CGAAAATATCGATATCGAGTTCGACGACGAAGATATAGAAGAATAATGTTATAAAATAAAGCCGTTGCCCGTAATAACTTGTGGGCGGCGGCTTTTTGCAATTTGTGGCATATATTTGGATTTTTTAAACTTCTACCTCTGTCCTTTTCTGTATTTCAAAGGCGGAACGCCGAAATGTTTTTTAAATATTTTACTGTAATACGACGCGCTTGAAAAACCCACATTTTCTGATATTTCATCAATACTTTTGTTTGAGTTCAAAAGCATGTCCGCGGAGGTTTCCGCTCGGATTTTGTTTATGTATTCGCCCGGAGTTTTTCCAAATTGAAGTTTAAAATATTTGTATATAGAACTTTTCGATGCCCCTATGTTTCTGGCAATTTCTTCTATGGAAAGCTCGCTTTTGAGGTGATTTCTTATGTATTCGCAGGCATCGTTTGTAATGTCGTTGTGCTCCAACTTGAAAATATTTTCGGATAGAATGTATTTTGAAAATATCGTTGATAAAGTAGCAATGTCGTTTATTTGTTCGTAGCTGAAAAGCGGCAGTGCATCGTAATATTCTTTAAGGTTGTCCACATTTGCGCCTATTCTCTCAAGCTTTTTTCTCGCATTTTCAAAGTCGGGGTCGGTTTTTATTTGCCCCAAAACAATGTAGCCTATGAGTTCACCGCTTAAAAATATCGGTATCGCAATGTCTGTAAGGCCGGCGTAGCAAGTGTGTATTTGCATTTTGCCGCTTTGACGGCATTTTTCAAATAAACATTCGTCCGAGCATCGGCAAAGACAGCTTCCGTTTGGAATGGTGGCGGCTATTTTTTCGCAGTAGGGATTTTTTCTGCCTAAGTTGTTGAAATAGTTTATGTTTTTGTCAACAAAGTCTATGTTTACATTGCATATTTTTGTAAAAAGACGTAGCGTTTCCGAAAGTTTTTGCGAATTTTGTTTAATTTCCATTTATCACACCTCGGGTTTAATATATCAAATAAATTTGAATTTGTCAATAATCTTTTGAAACAGAATATATTTCAAAAACCTAAAATTATTATGTCTTTCGCATTCTTACCC
>CAZSIY010000123.1:0-5154 GCA_964606825.1 uncultured Oscillospiraceae bacterium
TTGCTTTGAACGGGAGCCTCAATAAGTTCGAAAATTCTTGCGGCACAGGCAACTGCGTTTTGAAGCTCGGCAATAACTCCCGAAATTTCATTAAAAGGCTTTGTGTACTGGTTTGCGTAGCTCAAAAGGCAAGAAAGTCCACCTATGGTGAGGGTGTTGCCTATGGTGAGGAAAGAACCGAGAAGCGCCACAAGAAGATAGATAATGTTATTTATAAATCTTGTGGAAGGGTTTACAAGTGATGAGAAAAATGTTGCTTTAAGCGAGCATTTTTCCAAAATTTCGTTAATTTCGTCGAATTTTTCAAGCGTTTCTTTTCCGTGTGAAAACGCCTGAACAACTTTTTGGTTTGTAACCGACTCTTGAATATGAGCGGTTTGCGCGCCTCTTATTTCCGATTGCAATTTAAACATCGAATATGTTTTCGATGTTATAAATTTCGACACCAAAAGAGAAAGCGGTGTTAAAACAATAACCATAAGAGCGGTTTTTAAGTTTATGCTTATCATAAAAACTATGGTTACGAGAATTGTCATTATTCCCGTAAAAAATTGGTTAAACGCCATTAAAAGACCGTCGGCGAAAGTGTCGGTGTCTGAAATTACACGGCTTACAATATCTCCGTAGGCGTGGGTGTCGGAAAAACTTATCGGGAGATTTTGCATATGATCAAAGGCGCGTTTTCTTATGTCTTTTACAGTGCCGTATACTATAGTATTGTTAAGTATGTTCATAAGCCAGTTTACAACGCCCGTGGCGGCTATTATTGCGTTTGCCTTTAAAAGAATTTGCACGATTTTTGCCATGTTTACGTTGCCTTTGCAAACAATTAAATCTATTGCGTTTCCTATTAAGATGGGAACGTAGAGGGTAAGCACCACCGATATTGCAGCAAGAATAAGCGATGCCGCCGCATGAGGGATGTATCTTTTAAGATATGAAATTATTTTTTTTACAGTATCCGAATTTTTCATGTTATTCCCTCCTTACTACTGCTGTGAACGGTGAATTTCGCAGTAAACCGGGCAGGTTTGCAAAAGTTCTTCGTGGGTTCCTATGCCGCAGATTTTTCCGTCGTCGAGTACCGCTATTTGGTCGGCGTGGCGAATTGACGCCGTTCTTTGAGATACCAAAACCACAGTGGGGTGGTAGCTCAAAGATTTAATCGACTGCCTCAAAGCGGCGTCGGTTGCATAGTCGAGAGCGGAAGAGCTGTCGTCCAAAATTAAAATTTGGGGTTTTCTCACAAGTGCGCGGGCAATTGTGAGCCTTTGACGTTGACCACCGGAAAAATTGCTTCCTCCTTGCTCCACTGCGGAGTTTATGCCGTTTTCCTTTGATGAGATTATGTTTTCCGCTTGTGCGGCTTTTATTGCTTGATTTATGTCTTCGTTTGAAGCGTTGGGATTTCCCCAGAGCATGTTTTCGCGAATTGTGCCCTCAAAGAGTACATTTTTTTGCATTACAATGCCTATTTTGTTTCGCAGTGCTTTTGTGTCGTAGTTTTTAACGTTTACGCCGTCTACGAGAACCGATCCTGTTTTTGCATCGTAAAAGCGCGGTATCAAATTTACAAGGGATGTTTTTCCCGAGCCCGTGGAGCCTATAATTCCCAAAGTTTCACCTTTTTTCACTTTTAGGTTTATTCCTTCCAAAGAAGGTGCTCCCGCGCCGTTGTAAACCAAGGAAACGTCGTTCATCTCTATTGCATAAGGCGAGTTTTTGCCCGATTTTTCGTTTCCGTTTTTCATGTCGGGTTCTATGTTTAAAATATCTTCAATTCTTCCCATGCTTGCGGCGGATTTCGATATGTTTATTATAAATCCCGCAAGTTTTATGAGCTCAACGAGAATTTGAGACATGTAGTTATAAAGCGCCACAACCATACCTTGAGTAAGAGCGCCGCTGTTTACTCGCACAGCACCGGTGTATATCAAAACAACCACCGCAAGGTTTAAAAGAATGTAGGTTACGGGGTTTAAAAGCGCGGATATAGAACCGGCAAATCTTTGTGCGGCGTTTAAAATGCTGTTTGCGGTGCCAATTTTTTCTTTTTCGCTCTCTTCGCTGCAAAAAGCGCGGATAACTCTTACGCCCTCAAGATTTTCACTTGTGAGGGTGGTTATCTTGTCAAGCGACGACTGAACTTTTTTGTAAAGCGGAACGGAACCGAGCATGATTGAAAAAACAGCCACACTCAAAACCGCTATTGTAATAAGAAAAACCAGTGCCGAGTTAAAATCAATGGTAAAAGCCATTATCATAGCGCCGAAAACTATAAATGGCGAACGCAAAAACAGCCTTAAAACTATGTTTATGGTGTTTTGAACCTGGTTTATGTCGCCCGTCATTCTCGTTACCAAAGTTCCGGTGCCGATGCTGTCGAGCTCGGTAAATGTGAGAGATTGTATTTTCTCAAAGAGAGCGTGGCGGAGCTTTGTGCCGAAGCCGCAAGCGGCTTTTGCCGAAAAATATTGCGCCGTTACCGCACAGGCAAAACCCACAAATGCAAAAACTCCGAGGAGAGCGCACATAAGGCCTATAAAACCTGTATTTTTCGCGGGAATGCCTTTATCGATAATCGCCGCGATAATAAGCGGTACGCAAAGTTCAAAAGATGCCTCTGAAAGTTTAAAAAGAGGACCGAGAATACTTTCTTTTTTGTAATTTTTGAGATATTTTAAGATGGTGTTCATAAAAAATCCTTTCTTCAACACGCAAAAAGACTTTCCCGTAGGGAAAGCCTCAAATCGCTATATTAATACCTGCAACGCAGATAAGATGCCGCAAAATTCGGCAACAACACGGGGTTAAACAAAAAGCCAACCCTTACGCGCTCAACTTGCTGAGCTTTAAAGAAAGCTGAGATTTCTTTCTTGCTGCTGTGTTTTTGTGGAGAACACCCTTTGCAACAGCCTGATCGATCTTCTTGAATGCTGTATTGCAAGCTTCAACAGCCTTCTGTGCATCGGCGTTGGCAACGCATTCGTCAAATTTCTTTATGCAAGTCTTTAAGTTTGTTTTAATAATCTGATTTCTCAAGGTTTTTGTTTTGATAACCTTAACTCTTTTTTTTGCGGATTTAATATTAGGCATAGTTTCACCTCCAGTGCACAATAATCAACGTTATGCCTATTTTAGCATATGTTAGCAAAAAAATCAAGAGCAAATTTAAAATTTGATGATTTTTTTGGCGGTTTTTATCTTTTTTCACTTTTCAAAGGCTGTTTTTAAGGCAAAAATATTCATTTTTCACTATTGGAAAGCCTTTTTGCAAGTTCTTCGTCGGGGTCGGCAAAGATTGTGTTGTAGTCTGTGTAGATTACCATGCCGGGTTTTGCGCCTGAGGGTTTCTTTACATATTTTACTTCGGTGTAGTCTACGGGAACAGACTTTGAATTTCTCGCTTTGCTGTAATATGCCGCAAGAGATGCTGCCTGAACGTAGGTTCTTTCGGGCACGGTCATGGCGTCGGACGTTTTTACTATCGCGTGGGAGCCGTGAATGCTTTTTGTGTGGAACCAAATGTCCGTACTTCTGGAGAGCTTTAGCGTTACATAGTCGTTTTGCTTGTTGTTTTTGCCTACGAAAATGTCAAATCCGTCATCGCTTACAAAGTGCATGGGCTCGGATATTTTTACCTTTTTCGGCGCCTTTTTGGAAATTTTTCGCTTTACGTAGCCTGTTTCGGCAAGTTCCTCGCGTATCATGGCAATTTCCGTTCCTGTTTCGGCAAGGGTTATCGCCTCGCTTACAGACTCCAGGTAGTCTATTTCCTTTAGGTTTATTTCGCGCTGTTTTTTTGTTTCGGCTTCTGCTGTTTTTTCCTTTGTGTATTTTATGTAGCAACGCTGTGCGTTTTGCGAGGGGGTAAGGTCATATTTCAGTGGAATTTTTATTTTTTCACATTCGGGCGAATAAAAATTTTCGCACTCTATTTCGCGCATGCCCGCCTCTATGCGGTATATATTTGCGGTGATAAGGTCGCCGTAGATTTTGTATTTTTCTTTCTTCTTTACCTTTTCCAGGGTTTCGTTTTCTATTTGAAGTTTTCTTCGGCAACGTTCAAGGTTGCTGTTTACAAGTTTTGTAAGGTCGGCACTTTTTTGCTTTAGGCTTGCCATTGATGATTTTTTCAGGTAAAAAGCCTCTGCCGCTTCGTTTACGCTGTTGAATTGTTCGGCTTTTCCGAGATTTGCAAATTGTGAAATCGCAAGGGCGTTAAAATCTATTAGTTTGCCCGTTTGACCGTCGGCAACAACAGTGGGGCAAAAGGCTCCTTCGCTCACATTTTGTATCATTTTGTAAAAAATATATCCCACTTTGTCAAATTCTTCCGCGCTCATGTCAAAGGCGCATTTGTCGGTGTCGCCCGTTGCGGCATAAACCGCCTCTCTTGCCATAAGCGGGCTTATGCCGCAAAAGGTGTCCATAAGCTGTTTAAAAAGCGGAACGTCGCTTTTTTCAAGACTTTCTTTTATTTGATTTTTGTCAAAATCAAGGGGATTTTCCTTGCCCTGTGAGGGAGGAAGTGTGTATATAAGGCCCGGTAGAACCGTTCGCACACTACTCATGGTAAGGTCTACGTGAAAAACGGAGTCTATTATTTTTCCGTCGCAATTTGTGAGGATAATGTTTGAATATTTTCCCATAAGTTCGCAAATGAGGACTTTTTCACCCAAAAATCCCATTTCGTCGTAGCTTTCCACCTTGATTTTAATTATACGCTCAAACCCTTCTTGCTCAACAGACGTTATTTTTCCGCCGCTGAGGTGCTTTCGCATGAGCATGCAAAACGTAGGCGGCTGCATGGGGTTTTCCATGGAAGAGTGCAGAAGGTGCACCCTGGCGCACGATGGGTTTGCGCAAAGGAGCAAGCGGTGCATGCCTTCTCTTGTGCGCACGTTTATTGTTACAGTGTCTTTTTCGGGTTGATGAATTTTATCTATTTTTCCGCCTAAGAGCAAATTGTTTAATTCTTTTGCCACGGCGTGAATTACAATTCCGTCAAATGCCATTTGTATAACCTCTTTCCGTCGGACGTAATAAAAAGTAAATCCTGTTTTTGTTTGATTATAACATATTTTTAGAATAATATCCACATATTTTTAAAAAACATTTCTAGCCCTATGTACTTTAATGCCCTTAAGCAAC
>CAZSIY010000124.1:0-5134 GCA_964606825.1 uncultured Oscillospiraceae bacterium
AATTCTACACCACTTACAAATTAAAGAACCGTGTTTTTATTTCCGAAGCCGTTTTTCGGAGATTTCTTTGTTGATTTTGCACAATTTCGCACGCTACTCGATTTTATTCATGCGCGTGATTATACGACCTTTGTATATCATCGGGCAATTTATCGGGAAGCATACTTTTCACACGTTCTTCGCCGCCATTCTGCACAATTTGTTCATAATACCAACATTTAAACTTTATCATATCAAGCACCTTTGTCATATGTTCAAGCTCATCTTCCACCTTTTCGCGCTGTTTATCAAAAAGTTCTTTTCTCAATTGATAAGTAGACGCGCCCTCAACGCACCAATCCATAAATTGCTTAATTTCTTTAAGTTCAAGACCAGATTTTTTTAAGCACTCGATTATTCTTATTGCCTCAATTTCCCTGTCGGTAAATTTTCTTATACCGGAAGAGCGCTCCATTCCCGGAAAAAGCCCCTGTTTATCGTAATAACGCAATGTAGAAACCGGAAGTCCGCACATTTGCGACACCTGACCTATTGTATACATAAAATTGCCTCCTTAAATTATTTTCATGCATATTGTAGCAAAGATTTTAAAAGTTTTCAACAATAAAATTAAACATAAACTGCAATTTTCCACATAAAAATCGGGTGCAACTTTGCCTATGGCAAGCCGCACCCTTAATTTACTACTTAATATATTTAATTTCCACGCTATATCCCGTTGGACTTAACGCATCTGAAAGAATACCCTTTATCAGAACTTCCGACTGCTTGTCCGCCAATTTCAGCAAACCACTATTCACAGCCTCTTTTTTAGCATCGTCCTCGGCCAGAGCCAACGCTTTGGAAAGATCCTCTTTTTCGTTCACGTTATACAAGGCAAATTTTTCGTCGTAAAACTTTATATACTCATCGCCGTGATAAACATTCGGTTTGAACACGGTAGCTTTCGGAATTTTTACGACAATTTTCTTGTTTTCATGGTCTACATCGTCATTGCTGATTACAACTTTCGACACATCTATCCCCGCACTTATTTCGGCGGTGTATCTCATGGTAAAATCGGATCTGTTTAAAATAATTATTCCGGTATCCTTAAAATCCACCAATCCGTTTATCCTAAGTTTTGCCGTAGTTAATTCACTAGCTTCTTTTAACGCCGTATTCAAATATGCAACATCTATGTCCGGCGTGAGATTTATTATCTCATTATCTGTAACCGGACTTAACGAGCTACCACCGAGCATCACGCCGATTGTAAAGCCGCAAATCAACACTACAATTAATATTGTTGCTCTGAGAACGGTTTTGAGTTTTATTTTCCGCTCTCCAAAACGTCTTTTCTTTACAACAGGATTTTCATCATTCGTTTTTAGTATTTCTTTTGTTTCCATGGCTATTCTCCCCTTTTTAAAAAATTGTAATTATCGCGGCTCTTACTACAATAAAAACCGCAACTGCCGCCAAAATGCAACCTATTGATTTAAGTACTTTCTTCATTGCAAATACCTCCTGTCTTTATTTTCAAAACAGCATTTGTAATTTTTGCACGAACATCAATTATATTATATCACCGAAACATCAAAAGAGCAATGACTTTATCGAAATTGATAGTATTACACCAAAAAATCCGAACCTTATGCCGATAGGCACCGGGTTCGGATTTCATTTTTACTTCAAAGAAGCAATTGCCTCATACATTCTCACTACGGTTGTTACGGATTGTTCTGCGGTATAAGTTTCTTTCGGCGCAAAAGCATTATCGCCCACGCCGTTCATAAATCCCAAATTACTTATGATTTGAACAGAGTCTGCCGCCCAATCGGACACTTCGTTTACATCGTCGTAATCGAAATACATTTCCGTTACAGGCATTTCGGGCGCAAATTTTCCAACAGCGCGCACAATAATCGTTGCCGCCTCTTCTCTGGTGAGATAATCATAAGGCGCAAAATTTTGTTCGCCTTTGCCGCTTACTACGCCCACCAGGTAGAGTGCGAGTACCTTTTCGTCAATTGTATCTTTAAAAGGATTTGGAGATACTTTTTGCCATTTGATATCCAATGTATCGTCAAGCATATTATAAATTATTTGGCAAAATTTTTCTCGCGTTATCGACTCTTTATGCGCTATATCCGTTAAACCGTTCAAAAATCCCAAGTCTTTTGCCTCGGCAATGTAATCGGCAGACCAATTACTGCAATCGTTGGCAATCAGATTGTAAGCGCTCTCAACTACTTTTTTCAGTTCATCTTCATTTGTGGTTCTGTATGTCAAACCGCTGTTTCTTTTAACGTATATACCATTTGAAATATTGTAAGTATACCCCTCGTTGTTTTCATCAAAGAATAACACCTCATACTGCCAACCGCCGCTATTGATCCCTTTAACATATACATTAAAAGATTTTGTGTTGATTGCCGTATATATGTCGGATATGATTTTGCCATATGCCGTAGAATATCCAACGCCGTCGGTGCCTTTTCTTATAACTATATGATCTATATCTTATTTTTCAGACTCGATTATTTCCTCATCACCGTCATTTTTTACATATGTAGTGGATTTATCCTGTATGGTTTTGGATTTTCTACTTTCGTCAAAAAGTTTTGCGACAATTTCGCATTCGCTTAAAAATTTATCCAACGTGTAAAACTTTCCGAGTTCACGGTTACAAACTTCGCTCTTCAAGTGATTAAATACAGAGTCTTTTGCAAGATAATTAAGGTATGATATATTCTTCGTCGGCGCAAGTAATTTTATGTGCGAACACATGCCCGCCTTCGACACCCCATACAATACATGTTCTTTATCTATTTGTTCCTCGTTATATTACGATTTTTCAATTGCAACGGATATCAAATTGGCATATTTCTCCTGCGTTTCTTTAAAGCCGCTCGGCACATACTCCGCATCGGCAAACAGCGAAAATTGAGCGCTTACAATAAACAGTGCAAGTAAAATTGAAACAAACTTTTTCATAAAATAATCCTCCCATGTTTATATTGGCTTACATGATGATTTTATCATATATTATTTTCAGAAAAATTACAAACACATGAATTTACATTTAAATATGTACATCGTTAATCATCCACATCAACAAGTGCTTTTACCACAACACCGACAATATGAAAATCCTTATCAGGTATCTCGCTTCGCGCGAGGCGCGGCGGAATTTTTGTAGACTCTGCCGTGAGATACCTTTCGTTACCCTCTATGTGATATTTTCTTATCATAAACGTTCCGTTATGAACCGCGCCGATGATACAGCCATCGATAAGCCCCGCCTCGGTGTCTAAAAACACGCCTGAACCCGATTTTATTTTACATTTGTTCATGGAATTATCGGGAGCAGTTGTAGCTATAAGCCTGCCGGTGCCTTTAATCATTGCCGAGGGCAGTGCGCAAAGCGAGTCTCTTGCGTATTCGTTTGCCTCTATCATGGCATTTGCGTTTAAAAATCTGTAAAAAGGAATATGATTGCCGAACACATTTGTTTGCTTGATTTTTTCTTTTGCGCTGTCTATTCCCATAAAATACGACATCGGTTTGTTAAAATACTGGCTCAACCTCTTATACACCGACATATTCGGCGTTGAAAACCCGGTTTCATAGTTGCAAACTGTAGTTTTTCCCACACCGATAATTTCTCCGAGCTGCTTTTGAGAAAGCTCGTATTCCGTTCTTAACTGCTTTATACATTTTGCAAAATGAAAATCACCTTTGCTCATGTTTCTCATCTCCTATAAAATCCCTAATAAAATCGCCGAGCATTTTTGAAGACTCGGGTCTTCCCAAAAGTGACTGCATGGTAGAAATTTGTTCGCGCCTCATGTCGCAATTTAAAAGCTCGTACATAACTTCATCAATCGGCAATGTTTTGGAAACGCCTACCGCCAAGCCATTATTAAGCAAAAATTCGCGGTTTCTGTCTTCTTGACCGGGAATTGGGTCTACCAATATAATGGGTAGTTTTTTTGCAATTGCCTCGCTTACGGTAAGGCCGCCCGGTTTTGTAACAATTATGTCCGACGCGTCCATCATCAAGTCAACGTTATTTACAAATCCGAAATTATATATTTTTTTGCTGAGTGAAAGCGTGTCTATATGGCGCTTCATTGCAGCGTTTCGCCCACAAACGCTTATTATTTGAAAATCATCTTTCATGCCGTCAAGCGCGCGAATGTACTTTTCGGTATGGCCGTAGCCCATGCTTCCCGTTATTATAAACACGGTTTTTTTGTTTTTTATGCCGAGAATTTTCCGCGCCTCTTCTCTGGGTATCTTTTTGGAAAACTTCATTTCGATAGGTATTCCAAACGGTAAAATTTTGTCACCTAAAAGGCCTTTTTTCAGCAATTGATTTTTCATGAGTTCATTTACGGTAACATAATAGTCCATGTCGGTTTGTTCCCAATACGGGTGCATGCAAAAATCCGTAATTATGCCTATGCTTTTTATATTCACAAGTTCTTTGCGCTTGTACCTTGTAATAAGGTATGAAGCAAGTGGGTGCGTGGAAACCACCAAATCCGGCTTTTGCGAAGAAAGATACCTTGCAAACTGCCTTGCAACAATACTGTCGCAAAACTGCGACCATGATATTTTAGAGTCGGAATGATCCTGCTTTTCAATAAGCCTGTAAAATTTTCCGTACATATACGGCGCGTATTTCGTGGCAAGAAGATAGCCTTTTTCTATGAGATTACTTAGGTATTTGTTGAAATATTTGTATGCATCTATAATAACCGCGTCGGTGTCGCGACTTTTTAAATATTCGCAAAGCGCCGCCGCGGCTTTGTGGTGACCGTTTCCGGTGGAAAGCGTTAAAATTATTACTTTCATATGTAATCCGCTCCTTGTAATTAGTCTGTAAAAGTTCAAAAAATATGACCTTTTCCAACATTATACAGCAAAAATCACTTGTAGTCAATAATTTATTAATATTTTTTAGAGTTTTTAATGTTACTTGAACAAATATGGCTTGGACATATTGATAAAAATTTCACTCAACCGGTTCATAGAAAATTCCGTAAATGAAAAAATTACAACCTATAGCGTAAGATAGAAAAAATGTGCAATGTCGAAAAGTCATTTCGCATTTTTCTATCTGTTTATTTTACAATTTCAGCAT
>CAZSIY010000125.1:0-5109 GCA_964606825.1 uncultured Oscillospiraceae bacterium
GGATATGCAACAAGGCTTTATCCCCTTACCAAAGACAAACCGAAAGCCCTTTTGCCGATTGCCGGCAAAGCAATTCTCGACTACATTGTTGACGAAATAGAAAAAATATCGGAAATTGACGAACTTATAATAATAAGCAATACAAAGTTTTTTTCAAACTTTAACGAGTGGATGGAAAAATGCGATACGCGCCTCAGCGTAACCGTTTTAGACGACAAAACCACCGACGATACAAACAAACTCGGCGCCATAGGCGATATTAAGTACGCCATCGACGAGCTTAGTATTGATGATGACGTACTTATAATGGCAGGCGACAACATTTTCACATTTAGTTTAAAAGATTATTACGACGAGTTTAAAGTTATCGGCAAAGACATGATTTTGGTAAAAGAACTTGACGACGTTCAGGAGCTAAGGCGCATGGCAAACGTTATGCTTGACGGCGAAAACCGCGTTTTGGAAATGATGGAAAAACCCGAAAATCCAAAAAGCAACATTGCAGCTTTCGCTTCGTATATATACAAGCGCGAAACCTTGCCCCTTATAGAAAAATATTTAAAAGACGGCAACAACCCCGATGCCCCGGGCTTTTTCCCGTCGTGGCTACACAAGCAAAAAGATGTTTACGCATATAAATTCCAAGGCGAATGTTACGACATAGGAACCCCAAAATCCTATGAAGAAGTAAACGCAATATTTGCCGAAAAGAATTAAATCATCTTCAAAATTTTACATGCCATCAGCACGGCCGCAAAATCTTTGGCTGTGCTGATTTTTTGCGTTTTTACATCGTCCGACTTTAATATATCGTTCATTATATATTCCTCATTCCCTATCCTTCCAAAGGAAAATATGCCGTAACCGTAGCTTTTATCACGCCCGAAAGAGTTTTGTATTCTCTCGGTGTAAATGTTTAGCAAAAGACGTATTTCGTCGGGAGTAAGGCGCCTGCCGTATCGCAAATATCCTTTACTCAAAAGTATTGCAACGGCTCCCGTAATTATAGGCGTTGCCATAGATGTGCCGCTAAGGGTAGCATAGCCGTCGTTAAGATACGTGGAATATATATCTATTCCCGCCGCGGAAATCTCCGCCGCTTTTCCGCGCGAGCTGAAGTCGGCAATATTTTTGTTTATATCAACTGCCGAAACGGCCACAGTTTCCGAAAATTTTGCCGGGTAACCTATCGTATTTTCGCCGAGCTCTCCCTCGTTTCCGGCGGCGCAAATCAGGCTGATACCCTTATTATACGCCTTTGAAATAAGTGCTTTATATCGCGGCATTGCCGTAGATGATGAAAAAGACATGTTTATCACATCCACATCTTTTTCCATTAGCCAATTCATGCTCTTTTCAATGGCGGAATATGTCGTTTTTCCGTCTTTTCCGAAGGCTTTTGTTACATAAAGGTCTGCTTTCGGCGCCACGCCCACTACACCGATGCCGTTTCTCTCAGCCGCCACAATTCCGCAAATGTGTGTGCCGTGGCCGTTGTCGTCGTCAAAATCATCAGTGTTTTTGCCGTAGAAATTCGCGCCGTCGCGTATTCTGTTTTTAAGTTCCACGTGGTCTGTATCGACACCGGTGTCTATAATGCCAACCTTTATACCCTCGCCCATCGTTTCTCGCCATTCCAAAGGCGCACCAACCATTTTTACCCCGTAATCTATAATTTCATCGCCTGCCGAAGTTGTTATATTTGTCACCTTGCAGTCGCTTATTTTAAATTCAAACATACAAATCCCTCCGCAACATTATATGCATGTGCGAAGGGATTTGTAATTTGTCAAATTTACTCGCCGAGAACAATCTTATGGAATACTTTCTTTCCTTTTTTGATAATCATTTCACCGGAACTAAACATATCTTCCGTTATTGCGAGATTAAAATCTGTTACCTTATCGCCGTCTATGCTTACGCCGCCTTGCTGAACAAGCCTTCTACCCTCTCCTTTTGAAGGTATGAGCTTTGCGATAAGCATTATGTCAAGAATTGTTTTTCCAATGTCTTCTTTTGAGATTTGCGTTGACGGCATATTTGCGTTGTTGCTTCCGCCGCCGAAGAGAGCCTGTGCGGCCTCTTGAGCCTTAATAGCCTCTTCCTCGCCGTGAACGAGTTTTGTAACTTCATAAGCGAGAACTCTTTTTGCCTTATTTATTTCGGCATCTTTGTATTCGGCCATTTTCTCAATCTCTTCAAGAGAAATAAACGTAAGGAGCTTTAAGCATTTTATAACGTCGGCATCATCTACGTTTACCCAATACTGATAGAAATCGTAAGGCGATGTTTTGTTGGGGTCAAGCCAAAGAGCTCCGCTTTGAGTTTTGCCCATCTTTTTTCCCTCGCTGTTTGTAAGGAGAGTAAAAGTCATACCATAAGTTTGAGTTTGGTCTTTTCTGTGACAAAGTTTAATGCCGCCCAAAATGTTTGACCACTGGTCGTCACCGCCAAGCTCCAGCTTACAACCGTACTTGCGATTAAGCATAAGAAAATCGTAGCTCTGCATAAGCATGTAGTTAAACTCCAAGAAAGACAAACCTTTTTCCAATCTCTGCTTAAAGCACTCTGCTGTAAGCATAGCATTTACGGAAAAGCATGTACCAATGTCGCGCAAAAATTCAATATAGTTAAGGTCTAAAAGCCAATCGGCGTTATTCACCATAATTGCCTTGCCGTCCGAAAAATCAATCACTCTGCTGAGCTGTTTTTTAAAGCACTCGCAGTTGTGGTCGATAATTTCTTTTGTCATCATAGAGCGCATATCGGTTCTTCCTGACGGGTCGCCCACATGACCCGTGCCGCCGCCTACAAGGGCAATCGGTCTGTGGCCTGCGTCTTGCATGTGTTTCATAACAACCATCTGCAAAAAGTGCCCAACATGCAAACTGTCTGCCGTGGGATCAAATCCTATATAAAAAGTAACCTTCTCGTTTTCAAGAAGATTTCTTACCTCATCCTCATGCGTTACCTGAGCAATAAGCCCTCTTTGCTTGAGTACGTCGTAAACATTCATTTTACTATTCCTCCGATACATTAGTTCATATATACATTATACATTAATTTTCAACATATTTCAAGCCATTAATGCAATTTTTCGGCAATAAATATTCCCGAATATGCAAGCAAATAGTCATAAAGCGCAAAACACACGACTCCTATTGCAAAAAGAAGTGCCGTAGGATAAGCAATTTCAACGACAATAATATTTTTTACCACAAGCACCGCCGCAAAAAAATACGCCGCATAAAGCGCGCTCTTTGCCGTGATTTTAACCGTTTTTGGTTTATTCTGCAAAATAATCTTAAAAAGCGGGTAATTGCCGAAACAAATTACGTACGAAAGTCCCATTGCCGGAGAACGCCAAATGCAAAAAAGCACTATAAGAAAAGCCGTGGCGCCGTACATAACAGCAGCCGTGCGCACGCCTTTTAAAAATGACACTACAAACACAACAAGCGAGGCGCAAAAAACCAATGCCGCCCTGCCCGTGGGCAAATATGTGGCAAGCAGGATAAAAAGCAAAATCAAAGCGGCACCCAATCCGCCGTAAGATACTTTTTTGTTCATGCGACTTCCTCCGATAAACAGCGGCAAAATTCCGCTTTATATTCCACTAACAGCAGGGTATTAAATCTCCGCCCATGCATTCGCAACAGCAGTCGGCACATATTAAAGACTGGCACACATCACACGTACTGCAACCGCCAATCGGGTATCCCTGATTATAACTTTGTGACTGATAATTCATGCGCCTTGAGTCCATGGCGCTTTTTGCATTTTTATATTCTTCATTGTAGGGGTCTGTAGTGCATGCGGCGGTAAAGTGCTGATACGCCATGTCATACCACCCTTTTTTTTGCATTACAATGCCCATGAGGTAATGCCACTCGGCATTTCTTACGTTCATAGCATTTAGGGCATTTTGAGCCTCATCTATCCTATTTTGATTTATAAGCATTCTCACCTGATTGAAATTTGCATAAGAATTTTTCTGTTTGCCGCCGGCATATGACGAACGATTTTTCAAAAGCTCGTTGTATGCCCAGTTTATATCTTGCATTTTCTCTGCGGCAAGGTCGGCAAGTGGATTGTTTATATACTTGTCGGGGTGATATTTCTTTGCAAGTTCTTTATATGCCGATTTTATCTGCTCTTCGGTGGCATCGTTTGCCACACCGAGAATTTCATAAGGATTTTTCATTTTTGCTTTTCCTTTCATCTATGATTCGGTCTGCCTTTGAACGCAAACCCAAATACATTATGTTGTTTAAAATTTCGCGATTTTTCTTTATATCGAGCGCACCGTATTTTTCCGCCGTATCCGCAAGGGAATAATACAAGCTGTCGGATATGGCTTTTACAAGCGCATCGTCCGTTTTTCCACTGTAACCGAACTGAACGTTTGCGGGATTGTAGCTTTTGGATTTCAAATCTTTGTCCATGTCGTCGTAGGCGTCCATGATGTACACAAGCCTTCCGAGCGAAAATCCCACATCACCGAGCAAAGGAACTTTCTTTGCAAAAATACACTCGGTTATTTTCGCAAATTCAAAAGCCACTTTGTCCACGCAATCACAGCCGCTCTCTTCCAAAAAAGACAGCCTTTTGAGCCTCAGCGCAACTTCATTTGCTACATCAGGATATTTCTTTTTTATGCTTTTAGCCTTTCGCAAAAATACAGTAATGGCAAAAAGCGCCTTTACGGAATGATTGTCTTTTATATCGTCCAACAATTTATAATATGCCAAAAGTACGTTCATATCCGCCGAAAAAGAAAGATTTCCGCTTGAACACGCGGTTTTTCTGCGTCCGACGCGCTTTACACAACCTTTCATGCAAAATTCGCACTCTTTGTTGCCCGCAGCATCCAAAAGAATTGCAAGAGCCGTCATGTCGTAATTTAACGAAAACCGAGAGAGCTGATTGTGCCTTTTGCCCAGTTCGTGACAAAGACCGCAGTAGTAGGCACGATAATCGTTATATTCTTTTACTTTTAATTCATCTTTTAATACGTTTATATATCCAAACACTTTTTATCTCCGTAATGGGATATTTGACACTGAAAACCCAATATCATGTCTACATTTTAATACATTTACTCTCTTA
>CAZSIY010000126.1:0-5087 GCA_964606825.1 uncultured Oscillospiraceae bacterium
ATAGTGAACCTATTGAGCGCACGGGAACCGAGGTGCTTTTTCCCGCGGTTATAAAATACGGCAAGCGGTTTTTAAGCGAGCCGTTTTCGATTATTGTGTAACTTTCGCCAAGTGCAAAAAATTTCACATATGCGCAGTATGAAACGCAAATCGCACCTATTGCAAAGCACGCGAAAAGCACTTTTTTCTTTAAAAATTTCATGCGCTCACCTCAAAAATTCAATATGATACTAAGGTTTCCGACGAAAAAATTTTTATGCTGACAAAATATCTTAAAAACGGAAAAATAAATGTGTTGCTATTTGTCGAAAAAAATGATAAAATAGAAATATACATATTGCAAAGAGGGTGAAAGCGTGAAAAAAAACGAAAAACTTTATGTTTCGAGGTTTGTGCCGTATGCGAGCCGCGTTCGCGAAAAGCGAATATTTATTTTGAAAACGGCGGCATTTGCCCTTGTTTTTTGCACGGCTTTTACCGGAGCCGCAGTTTTTGCGCTTAAAAAATTGCCGCAAAACTTTTTTGCCGCAATTGCGGGCAAATCCTCGGCCGCGACTACAATTGCACAAACCGAAGAAGTCGAAAAAGGGTTTGTTTTTCCAAAACCTGATGACGATGCTCGAAAAAAGGCAGACCGCCTGCGGGAGCTGAATTTTGAAGAATGGTCACTTCACAACTATCTTCCCTCCGAAGGCGAGCTTGACAACGTATATCTTTACGACGACAAAAAGATGTGCTATCTCACGTTTGACGACGGCCCGAGCGACGTAACTCTTCAAATTTTGGACGTTTTGGAAAAATACAAGGCAAAAGCGACGTTTTTTGTAACGGGGCAAATGGCATCACGTCACCCCGATATTGTAAAAAAAATATACGACGGCGGCCACGCTTTGGGAAATCACTCCTCAAGCCACGACTATAACTCGGTGTATTCTTCGCCCGAGGGATTTTCGTCGGAAATTACCGCGTGCAAAGAGGCAATAGACAAGGCTCTCGGCTTTGAATACAAAAATCTTCTTTTCCGCTTCCCGGGCGGTTATACAAGCCTTAAAAACGAGGACACAAAAAAGGCATATGTTGCCGAACTAAAAAAACTGGGGTATAAATACATTGATTGGAGCTGCCTTACGGGCGACAGCAACGTTACCGACCCGACAGCGTATTACCTTATAGAAACTCTGCGCCAAGGCATAGGTAATTCAAAAACGGGCGATGTTGTAGTGCTTATGCATGACTCCTCCACAAAGCATATGACAGCGGAAGTACTGCCTACAATAATTGAGTATCTTTACAACAACGGCTATAAACTCGGAGTGCTTGAAAATAAATGATGAGGGGGATTCCTATCTTAAGTCGCACTATATCACAATCGACAAAATATATCAATGCATAAAAATTTCCCCATTTTCCGAAAAAATTCAAAAAAATTTCAAAAAAACTCTTGACATTAAACTTTTGCAGTGATATAATACAAGACAATTTAAGAACTATGAGGGCAGAAAAATGGCACATACAAATATTTTTACATTTGCATACCGCTTTTATTTTTACTTTTACTTTATGTTTACTAAGGTAAGAGCGATTTGTGATGTTAAAAAACGGGTATATGCTTAATTTTTTAAAGCAAACAGTCAAAGGCTGAATTTCAAACCGTGCGGACACACAAACCGCACGGTTTTTCTATTTTCGGGAGGTAATCACATGACAAAAATCGAAAGAGCAAGAGAAATTATCAACGAGGCAGACAAAAAAATCGCTGAGGCATTTGTTGAGAGATTTCGCGCTGTGGAAGACGTGTTTGACTACAAAAAAGAGCACGGCTTGCCAATATACGACGAAAGTCGCGAAAACGAAGTGATCGAGCGCAACGCCGCAAGTATCGGCGACGAAATTTTAAAGTCGTATTACATCGATTTTCTCAAAAACCTCATGGATATTTCAAAAAAATATCAGTCGAGGCTGCAAAAGGGCGTAAAAATAGCCTATTCCGGCATTGAAGGCGCGTTTGCCCACATTGCGGCAATGAAGCTCTACCCCGATGGCAACCTTGTTTCCTACCCCGATTTTGCAAGCGCCTACGCCGCCGCGGAAAACGGCGAGTGTGACCTTGCGTTGCTCCCTATTGAAAACAGCAGTGCGGGTGCCGTGGGAAATGTTTCCGATATGATATTTTCCGGTTCTCTCTACATAAATGGCATATACAACCTCGCCGTAAATCAAAATTTGCTTGCCATTCCCGGAGCAGACAGCAAAAACATTAAAACGGTAATCAGCCACCGCCAAGCGATAGACCAGTCTATGGACTATATTTCGGAAAAAGGCTACGAAATAACCGAGGCAACAAACACCGCAATTGCCGCAAAAACCGTTGCCGAAAAAAAAGACCCAACCCTTGCGGCGATAGCAAGCGCGGAAACGGCGCAAATTTACGGCCTTGAAATTTTGGAGAGAAACATAAATGCAAACAACGTAAACACCACAAGGTTTGCCGTTTTGTCAAAGGTGAAAACAAATGCGGAAAACGAAAACACCGTTCTTCTTTTCACCGTTTCCGACGGCGCGGGCACCCTGGCAAAAGCGATAAACGTTATAGGAAAATACAACTACAACATGATAAATTTAAGAAGTTGCCCGCTTAAATCTCACCCGTGGAAATATTATTTCTACGTGGAAATAGACAAAAACATAGACACGGAAATAGGAAAAATAATGCTTTCGGAACTGGAGCGCTGCTGTGAATTTTTAAAAGTTGCGGGAACGTTTACCGAAAAAGAAATTTGAGGTGCGAAAATGATAATAAACACAAACAAGAGAATTTTAATAGTAGGGCTCGGCCTTATAGGCGGAAGCTACGCAATGAGGCTTAAAAAAATAGGCTTCCACGTGAGCGCCGTTACAAAAGAGCAGTCGTCAATAGACTACGCCCTCTCCCACGACATAATAGACGAGGGCACCACCGAGATAGACAAAGAAATGATATCAAAAGCGGACCTTGTAATTTTCGGCCTCTACCCCCACACTTTTGTGGACTGGATAAGCGAAAATCAGCAGTACATGAAGAAAAACGCCCTTATTACCGACGTTACCGGCGTAAAAAGCTGTATCGTGTACAAAATTCAAGACATGCTCCGCGGCGACCTTGAATTTATAGCGGCTCATCCCATGGCAGGGCGCGAAGTTTCAGGCGTTGAAAACAGCACCGATGCAATTTTCAAAGATGCAAACTACATTGTTACCCCCACAAAAAAGAACACCGAAGCGGCAATTGAAGATTGCATGCAACTCGGACGTATTCTCGGATTTAAAAAGGTTTCACGCCTCTCGCCCGAGGAGCACGACAACATGATAGGCTACGTTTCACAGCTCACCCATTGCATCGCAGTAAGCCTTATGACTTGCACCGACGATGATGGCATAGAAAATTTCACCGGCGACTCGTTCAGAGATTTAACAAGAATTGCAAAGATAAACGACGTGATGTGGTCGGAGCTTTTTATAGCGAACAAAGAGGCGCTTTTAAGGCAGATGAACCAATTCACAGCGCAATTCGAAAGGCTTAAAGCCACCCTCGAAAACGAAGACGTTGAACAAATGAGAAAAATCATGCAGTCATCAACTGCAAGAAGAAAAATATTTGACAAGGAGTAGAGAAAAATGAACATGAATTTCAAAAGAAAACTTCCAATCCCAAAGGAAATCAAAGCGCAGTATCCCCTTACCGAAAAAATGGCGGAAATCAAGGAGAAAAGAGATGCCGAGATTAAAGACATTTTAAGCGGAAAAAACAACCGCCTTTTGGTAATTATAGGCCCCTGCTCGGCAGACAATGAAGAGAGCGTTCTCGACTACTTGTCAAGGCTTAAAAAGCTCGATGAGAAGGTAAACGAAAAACTTATGATTGTGCCCAGAATTTACACAAATAAGCCTCGCACCACTGGCGACGGCTACAAAGGCATGCTCCACCAACCCGACCCCAACGAAGGCTCCGACATGCTAAAAGGCATTATAGCAATTCGCGACCTTCACATGAGAGCAATTCGCGATATAGGCTTTACCTGCGCCGACGAAATGCTTTACAGCGACAATTACCGCTACCTCTCCGACCTTCTTTCTTACGTTGCCGTTGGCGCGCGCTCCGTTGAAAACCAGTCTCACCGCCTCACCGCAAGCGGGCTTGACATTCCCGTAGGCATGAAAAACCCCACCGGAGGAGATATTTCCGTAATGCTCAATTCCATTACCGCAGGTCAGCATGCGCATACGTTTATTTACAGAGGTTGGGAAGTTGAAAGCGAGGGCAACCCCTACACCCACGCTATTTTAAGAGGATATATGAACAAACACGGCCAGTCGCTCCCCAACTATCACTATGAGGATCTCATTCACCTTTGTGAAGTGTACAATAAGGAGAAATTTGCAAATCCCGCGGTTATAATCGACACAAACCACGCAAATTCGGGCAAAAAGTACCTGGAGCAAATAAGAATTGCAAAAGAAGTTCTACATAGCTGCAGAATGTCTGCCGACGTTAAAAAACTTGTAAAAGGCCTTATGATTGAAAGCTATATCGAAGACGGCGCTTGCAAGGCAGAAGAAAAAATCTACGGTAAATCAATCACCGACCCTTGCCTCGGTTGGGAAAAAACAGAGAAATTGCTGCTTGAAATGGCAGATATGCTGTAAGAGGGGTATAAGTAGTTTTATTTTGGAAAATAAGAAAAAACGTGGTCTCCGTGCAAGTGAGACGAAACAAAGGCTTCCCCTCAAGGGGAAGCCTTTGAAAAGGGGTAGCGATGTGTTCATTGGATAGATATGCAATCCCTCAAGTATCACCGCCAATGAGGATTTTTCCCACCCTTTTACTCAACGAAAAAGCGCCCCAAACATGGAGCGCTTTTTCATTTTATTCTTATTCAATTTCAACCGAAAATCCTATTTCAAATCTCCCTCGCACATAGGCGTAATATTATCAAAGCCGTCGAGTAAGAAAGCCTTTACATCTTTTGCGCCTACGATATCGAACGAAGTAGGTACGGCAACTTCGTTATTTGTTTTATCGGTTGCAACGCTTACGTTAATGCACTCAT
>CAZSIY010000127.1:0-5087 GCA_964606825.1 uncultured Oscillospiraceae bacterium
TTAAAATAATTTTGTTCCCACAATTATTTCATTGCCTTTTAAATAATCTTTAACGGTCATTGCTTTTTTTGTTTCGGGTTGTATTTCGAAAACTCTCAAAATTGTACCATTTCCGCAGGCAACATCAAAAAATTCGTCACTTACAGAAACAATTTGCCCACATTCGCAACTTGTTTTGTCCGAAAGCGAATACGCCTTTAAAATCTTCATTCCGCGCCCGTCAAAGGTGCACGAAGCCTTAGGAAACGGAGTAAGGCCGCGGATTAAATTCGCAATTTTGCCCGATGGCATTGTCCAGTCGATAATTGTCATTTTTTTATCTATCATCGATGCGTAATGCGTTGTGGCTTCGCCCTGGGGAATTCTCTTTATTGTTCCGTCGAATATCTTTTCTATTGTTTCTACTATAAGTTTTGCGCCTATCTCGGAAAGACGGTCGTGCACTGTACCATAATTATCCTCTTCGGTAAGTTCCGTTTTTTCTTTCAAAAGCATGTCGCCGGTATCGAGTCCCTTATCCATATACATAGTGGTGATGCCGGTTTCTTTTTCGCCGTCTATAAGGCACCACTGCATGGGTGCCGCGCCCCTGTATTTGGGAAGAAGAGAGCCGTGCACGTTGATACAGCCGTACTTGGGGTAATTTATAACGTATTCGGGCAAAAGCTTTCCATATGCCACAACAACTATCATATCGGGATTTTCTGACTTTAATATATCTTCAAACTTGTCTTTTTTCAAGTTGGGAAGTTTATATATGTGATCAATGCCCATATCCTGAGCCACTTTTGCCACGTCGGACGGAGTCATTTTATGTCCTCTTCCGCGCGGCTTATCTTCACTTGTTACAACGCTTGTAACATTATAACCGCTGTTTGCGATATTTCTTAGGGAATTGCAGGCAAATTCCGGCGTACCCATAAACATTATATTCATTATTTATCCACCTCAACGTATTGGGTCACTTTGTCTACAAAAACTATGCCGTCAAGATGATCTACTTCGTGGCAAAGAGCTTTTTTAAGCATTCCCTCACCTTTTACGGTAATCTTTTCGCCGTAGCGGTTCAACGCGGTAACGGTAACTTTTTGCGGGCGAACCACGTAGCCGTATTTACCCGGAACACTGAGGCATCCCTCAACGTCTTTTTCACTGCCCTCAAAAGAAACGATTTCGGGATTTATAAGCTCCAAAAGGCCGTCGCCAACATCTATGCACACAATCCTTTTTAAAATACCCACCTGCGGCGCGGCAATGCCTACGCCGTCTGCTTTGTACATAGTTTGCGCCATGTCTTCCAAAAGTTGAACGGTTCTATCGTCTATTGTTTCAACCGGTCTGCATTTTTTTCTCAATATATCATCACCGAGTGTTCTTATATTTCTTATTGCCATAATATCACCTTTCTAATACATATTTGTAGGGTTTACATCAACAGATATCTGAGATACGCCTCTCATCATCTGATATTTTCTTATAAGTGCACCGATTTTTTCGTATAGCACCTTTGAATAGCGGCTCTTTACCATAAAGCGGTACCTGTATTTATTGTTAATGCGAAACAAGGGCGCTTGCGAAACGGGATAAACAACCATGGAGTGTTCTTCCGCGATTTTTCTCATATCTTCAAAAAATCCGTTAGCCGTATTTTGAGCGCAATACCTGTTTTCGCCAGTAAACACAAAGTTTAAAAACTCACAGAACGGAGGATAAATAAGAAGTTTTCTGAGCTCTATCTCATCAACGTAAAATTTATCGTAATCCTGCATTGCGGCATTTTGAATTGTTTCATTTTCAGGGCTGTAAGTTTGAATTATTGCCATGCCCTCTTTTTCGCCTCTGCCCGCTCTTCCGCACACCTGGGTTATAAGGTCAAAAGTACGTTCGGAAGCTCTGTAATCGTCCATATTAAGGCTCATATCGGCGGCTATTATGCCGACTAAGGTTACATTTTCAAAATCAAGCCCTTTCGATATCATTTGAGTGCCCACGAGAATGTCGGCTTCACGATTTCGAAATTTATTTAAAAGCATCTCGTGGCTGTTTCTTTTTGCAGTAGTATCGGCATCCATTCTTATAACGGAAGCGGTGGGAAAAAGTTTTGTAAGCTCATCTGCCACTTTTTGTGTGCCTATGCCGAAATATTTTATATACTTACTCTCGCATGAAGGACATTTTTTAGGCACATCGGTAACGTAATCACAATAGTGACACACCATTTTATCCACCGATTTATGATATGTCAAAGACACATTACAATTCGGGCAACTTACTACAAATCCGCAATTTCTGCAAGAAACAAAACTTGAAAATCCGCGCCTGTTTAAAAACAAAATAGTTTGCGTTTTATTTTCGAGATTTTTGCCTATTTCCTCGGCCAAGCGCCTGCTGAAGATACTCATGTTTCCCTCGGACATTTCCTCGCGCATATCCACAATTTCCGTTTGAGGAAGAGACGCGTTGTTAGCTCGTTTGGTTAATTCAAGAAACTTATATTTTCCGTTTTTTGCCTTGTATGTACTTTCCACAAGCGGCGTTGCGCTGGCAAGCAATACCACGGAAGAGTTTAAATTTGCGCGAAAACGCGCTATCTCACACGTACTGTATTTCGGAGAAAGCTCCGACTTATAAGTATTTTCATGTTCTTCGTCTATTATAAAAATACCGGGATTGTCAAAAGGCGCAAATACCGCACTCCTGGCTCCTACCACAATATCGGCTTCGTTGTCTTTAATACGTTTCCACTGGTCAAAGCGCTGTTTCTGAGTAAGCGAACTGTGAAACACCGCCACTCGCTCGCCAAATCTTGACGTGACGCGGCGTATCATCTGCGGAGTAAGGCTTATTTCCGGAACAAGAAAAACCGCCTGTTTTCCCAAAGCAACTGTCTTTTCTATAATATCGAGATAGACTTCTGTTTTTCCGCTTCCCGTAACGCCGTTTAGCAAAAATGTGTTTTTCTCTCTTTTTTGTATACTTTCAAATACGCAGTCCGCAACAGCTCGCTGTTCAGTGTTGAGTACATGCTTTTTCGGAGAAATTTCTTCGAAATTTTCAAATATATTTTCACGTTGAACGGTTTTATATATTTTCAAATATCCTTTTGCTTCAAGCGTTTTTACCACGTTTTTATCAGTTTGGGCAAATTCCAAAAGCTCTCTTACGGGCATTTTGAAATTTTCGGCAAGAATTTCAAGGCATCTCGCACGCGCGGGAGCCCTTTTTTCCATAGCGCATACAGCATCTATCGCCTCGGAAAAAGTAACTGAAAGCTCCGCCCACTCTTCCATGCTGTCGTGAACGCCATTCGCCGTTTTTTCCTCAATCGTAACTATGCCGCGTTTTTGCATGGCACGAACGGTTGCGGAAACGTTTTTAGATCCGAGCATCGCCGAAATTTCTTCCAATGTGAGCGGCGCTTTTTTAACCGCTTCGTATATTTCTCCGGCTTTCAGCGAATGGCACATATATTTTTCGGCACCTTTCGGAAGTACTGCCGCGGCGCTTACGTATTTTATTATTTTTGTGCCTACGCCGGTGGGAACAATTGCTTTAATTGCCGAAATGTAACTGCAAAAGTAGCGATGGCGCATAAACTTTACGAGCGAGACCATATTTTCGTCAAAATACGAATACTCGTCGCACACTTCGAGAATTTCTTTTAGCTGCGCAAACTCCGAAGTATTTGCAAAACCTACAACAAAAGCCTCGTGCTTTTTGTTGCCTTTTCCGAAAGGAACAAAAACACGAACGCCAATTTTAACTTTGTTTTCAAAAGCAGCGGGAATTTCGTAATGGTAAATCTCGTCGGTAGCTCTTGAATTACTGTTCAAAACAACTTCGGCAATCACTGTTTTTTCACTCCCCGCAGCTGATTTTTACACATTCGTCAAGTATAATATGAGCAATTTTCTCTTTTTCCATAATATCATATGACACTTTAGTGCCGTTTTTTCTTATATAAGTGACTATGTTTGTGTCGCCTTTAAAGCCTGCGCCTTCTTTTGAAAGATCGTTTGCCACAATCATATCCAAATTCTTGGATATGAGCTTTTTCTCGGCATTTTCAAGCAAATTCTGCGTTTCCATGCAAAATCCTACAAGAATTGTATTGCCTTTGTTTTTGCCGAGCTCTTTTAGAATATCCGGATTTTCGACAAGTGAAATGCTCATTTCCCCGCCTTTTTTAATTTTGTTTTCACAAACTTGTGCAGGGCGATAATCTGCCACAGCCGCCGATTTTATAACTATATCGGCGTTTTTTGCCAACTTAAGGGTTTCGGCGCACATCTGTTCGGCGGATTTTACCTTTACAAGGTTTATTCCAGCAAAAGGTTCAAGCGAAACTTCGCCGGAAACAAGGGTAACATTTGCTCCGCGGAGCTTTGCGGCTTTTGCCACGGCATAACCCATTTTTCCACTTGAATGATTTGTAATAAAACGCACCGGATCTATTGCCTCTTGTGTGGGACCGGATGTAATGAGCACATTTTTGCCCGCGAGGTCTTTAATTTTAAAAGCAATACTCTCTATTGTTTCGACAATTTTCATAGGCTCCGCAAGACGTCCTTTGCCGCTCGTGCCACAGGCAAGCATGCCGTCTTCCGGTTCTACAAACTCGTATCCCGCATTTGCCAAAAGTTCAATGTTTTTTTGAACAATGGGATTTTTATACATTTTGTCATTCATGGCGGGTGCGAAAACAACTTTCCCATCATACGCCATTACAGCAGTTGTGAGAAAATCGTCTGCAATTCCACATGCGATTTTTCCTATTATATTGGCAGTGGCGGGACAAATAAGAAAAACATCCGCCCAATCAGCCAGGGAAACATGCTCCACTTCGCTGTAATCGGGCAAAGCAAACATGTCGCATATAACTTTATTTTTCGAAAGAGTACCGAAAGTGAGCGGGGTTACAAACTCGCATGCCTCCTTTGTCATTACAACCTTTACGCTCGCCCCGAGTTTGCCCAATCTGCTCACCACGTCTGCCGCCTTATACGCAGCAATACAGCCGGTAATACCGACTGCAATGTTTACACCGTCAAGCGTTCGCATCAATATGCTCCTCTTTCTCCTGTGCC
>CAZSIY010000128.1:0-5079 GCA_964606825.1 uncultured Oscillospiraceae bacterium
AAAGTGCCGAGGCTTGCCACAGGGATATAGCTTTCATCTTTTTTAAAAACATCATTAAAATATTTTTCGGGATTTACCTCAAATTCCAAAGAAATTTTATTAAGATAATCGGACGGAGCTATTTTTGAGAGCGCGACAACCGTTTGAGGACGAACTTTAGGCATACTGGCAAAATGCATTGCCGCTACCTCTCCGATTTTTAACGACGTTTCGGAAATTACGATAAACGACATATGAGAAAAATCGAGAGATTTGCTTATCAAGCGGTTCGCCTCGTTTATTGCGCTCTTTACGTTTTTCGCCTCCGTTTCTATGCAAATCATGCCGCTTTCGGTGCCCGAATTTTCGTTTTCGAAAGAACCCGCATCAAAAACGGCAAAGGTGTAATTCCCGCCATTTGCGCTATTTTCAACGCCCACTGCCACCACGTTTGCACCTGAATCAACCTCATGGCTGTCGTAACACCCCGATGAATTTATCAAAAATAAAATTTCAAGTGCGATAAGAATTTTTTTGCTCATTTTTGTATTCTCCCGCATTTCATTCTTAAAATTATGCCCGTTATTAACGTGAAGGCAAACAATACATACGAAAATATCATATGCAAATTTTCAAAAGTTGTCGTTGAAAGAGCGGACAGCGCCGCAATTATCCACACAACAAGCGGACAAACACCGCGGCAATCACTGCATTTAAAACATTTTGAAAACATAATCACCCCAAAGGCGGCAAGCGCACCGCAAGACACAAATGCCAAAAACATCCAAATCACATACACAATCCCCTCGGTTCTTTGAAAAAACACCGAAAAATTTATAAGCGATGCCGTGCGAAAAAGCGGATATCTGTAATTTTCCGATGCCGGGTAAGGCACGCAAAGGGCGTATGCAAGCGATAATACAAAAGTCGAAATCATTGATATTATCACAGCTTTTGCGCCGCATTTGAAAATCGAATATTTTTTTCGAACGCTGTTTGACAAAAGAAAAATATATACAATATCAGAAAAAAGGTAGGTGTATTTCACAGTTTTCAATATTTCTCCCCCTCCTTTTCCAAATAGTGGAAAGACGTTCGTAGTTTTAAAATTCGGAAATGACATTATAAAAATCAAAGCAATTGCACTGATTGCGGCAACACCCGCAAATTTGGCATATCTCGCCAAATTCTCTATACCCGAAAAGCACGCGCACAGCATAGCAACCGCAAAAAATCCCGTTAAATACAATGATGGACTTTTGCCGTAAACAGTGTATGAAAGTGCATTTACAAATCCTTTAAGCCTTATAACAGCGCTTATAATACAGGCCGCAAAATACAGCATAAACACAAGTTTTGAGCCTATTTTGCCATAGCAAATTTCAATGGCGCCGGAAAAACTGCACTCTGAAAAAAGATTTTCAGTAAACACAAACCATAAAAGTGCCGCCGATCCGATTAAAATCATCGATAAAAACGCCGCATTGCCAGAGAAAGAAAATAGTTTTGCGAGTGCATCAACCGTAAAAGGTGACAGAAGCAAAACCGCAAACAACCACTTTACTTCGTTTTCACCAATGTGCATATGCTATCTCCTCCAAAGCCACTTGCGGCTGATTTTTGCCTTTTTATATTTATCTTTGGCATACAAATATTCCTCGCGTTTTGTGCCTCTTTTCCATATTGGCGAGCCGAGCAAGAGAGATATTCCGCCTTTTTCATAAGTCGGCGAAAGAGGCGCCATAAATGGCACTCCGAAAGATTTTGTTCCTACAGAGGCAAGAGTATTCACAAAAAATGCAACAAAAACTCCCAAAAATCCCCCGACTGCCGCTCCGAAAACATATAGAAAACGCGAAAATCTGAAAGCAAAGGCGAGCGAATACGACGGTATGGTAAACGCCGCAATGCCGGTAACCGCCACAATTATTATCATAATCGGGCTTACAATATTTGCATCAACCGCCGCCTGTCCCACAATAAGACCGCCCACAATTCCGAGTGTTGAACCGATAGGCCCCGGAATTCTAATCCCCGCCTCTTTTATAATCTCAAAGGCAATCTCCATTATAAGCAATTCCGCAACCGCACCAAACGGCACAAGTGCCCTTGATGATGCAATCGCAAGCATTAAATTCGTGGGCAAAAGCTCGCTGTGATAGTTTAAAGTAGCAATAAAAAGCGCCGGAAAAAGAAGAGAAATAAAAACCGCCGCATATCTTAAAAGTCTTATAAGAAGCGAATACGGATATCGCAAATACTCATCTTCGGCCGAGGTTATAAGGTCGAAAAAATTTGCCGGCATAATCAAAACGTGCGAACTGCCGTTCATTATAAGCGCCACTCTGCCCTCGGTTAGAGCTTTGCAAACCCTATCGGGCCTTTCGGTTGTTATCATTTGAGGAATGGGCAAAAATGACGCTTCCTCAATATATTGTTCAACGTCAAGCGAGGATAAAACATACTCGGCATCTATATTTTCAACGCGCTTTTTCACCTCTTTCACAAGGCTCGAATTTGCAACGTTTTTTATATATGCGATATCTCCCGGCGTTTGGCTTGTTTTGCCCAAAAATACATTTTCCATAACGAGATTTGGCGTGTTTAAAGTTTTCCTTACAAGCGCCGTATTACTGCGCAAAACCTCATTAAATCCCTCGTGCGGCCCTTGGATAACGGTTTCATTTTCGGGGCTTTCCACGCCTCTGTGCTCCCAAGATTTTACATCTATGATAAATCCTTTTTCAGCTCCGTCTATAATAAGTGATGCATTGCCGATATTGGTTTTTAAAACCAAATCTTTCAAACTGTTTGTTTTTGTTATTTGGCCTTGAAAAAGTAGTTTTTTCTCAACGATTTTGAAAACGTCATCTTCAAGATTTTTTTCTTTAAGTTCCATAAGCGGCTTTAAAACAAATTCATTTATCGAGTTGCCGTCGGAAAGACCGTCTACGGAAAGAAGAGCCGCTCTTACGCTTTTGCTTTTGAAATCTATCAAAAACTCTCTTAAAACCACATCGCCGTTGTCTGGAAGCGAAAAGGCATTTGATATATATGCCAAATTTTTATCTATATTTTTGCTTACGTCCACCTCTTCAAGACGCCCGCAAACGGCTTTATTATCGGGTTTGAGTTTGAAATCATATTCTGTTTTTTCGTGGTAAAGCCAAAATTTTTTCATAAAAATTCCTCGCGCATAATATTCTACTCGGTTATCATTTTCTTTTTTTGAAAAAATATTCATTTTGGTTAGGCACTATCCACAATACGAAAAAACTTTTTTGAAATTTTTGTACAAATTTTAATTATCATCTTGCATAGCGGCTGATAATAATATATAATAAGTACATAGTATATACACTAAAAGTGAGGATATTGCGATGATAAAGTTATTTGTTGGCAAAAAAGGCTCCGGAAAGACCAAAGCAATGCTCGGCGCAATTGCAGATGCATTAAATACCGAAAACGGAACGGTTGTTTTCATTTGTAACAGCGACAGGCACATGCTTGAGGTCAATTATGAAGTGCGACTGGTGAACGTTTCCGACGAGGACACCGAAACATTCAGGCTGTTTAAAAGTTTTATAAGCGGCATGCTTTCGCAAAATTACGACATAAGTCACATTTTCATAGACAGCTTGTTTAAAGTTGTACCAAATGACAAAGACGGTTTGGAAGATTTTATAACAAATCTCGAAAAGCTAAGCGAAGAGGCAAAAATTAATTTTACAATTTGTATAAG
The DNA here is from genome assembly GCA_964606825.1 of uncultured Oscillospiraceae bacterium. Taxonomy (GTDB): domain Bacteria; phylum Bacillota; class Clostridia; order UMGS1810; family UMGS1810; genus CAKSIN01. Next base: position 3,722 of record CAZSIY010000128.1, read on the forward strand.
CGCCGACAAATCGGAACTCCCGAATTCAATACAAAAATTCATCTAAGTTAAACGGCTCTTAAATAACCGAGGGGTGTTGCGATGCAACACCCCTTGCACATGGTTTAACGGAAAGGCAATTATGGAAAACAATCTCTACACATCTGTTGCAAAGACGGCAGTTGCCGAAATTTGCGAAAAAAAATCCCGCTTTATATGCAATATATGTCACGCTGAAAGCGAAGAAGAATCTCTCCTTTTCATTGAAAAAATCAGAAAAGAACACTATAACGCCAAGCACAATGTTTTTGCGTATATTTTAAGAAACGGCAACAAAAAATATACCGACGACGGCGAACCTTCAAAAACCGCCGGGCTCCCGATTTTAGAAATGCTCGAAAAAAAACATATTACAGACGTAGCTTGCGTTGTAACAAGATATTTCGGTGGAATACTTTTGGGAACGGGAGGACTTGTGCGCGCGTATACCGATGCGGCAAAAGAAGGCCTTGCTGCCGCAGGAACGGTAACAATGAACTTATGTGACGTAATAGAACTATCCCTCCCCTACTCACTTCTCGGAAGTACGGAACACATGCTTCAAAAATTCAATGTGCTCTATGAGGACAAAGTTTATCTTGAAAACATAAGCCTTACAATTGCGGTAAAAGCAGAAATTTCATCATCTGTAATAAATGCCGTAACTGAAACTTTCGGCCCCGCAGTGGTCATAAATCGGAAAGGACAAGTATACAGAGAAATATGAACAACAAAAAAATCACGCACATGCTTATAATATTCGGCTCTTTGTTTATGGCGCTTATTGTCTATTTGACGGTAACAGACCTTCATTACAGAGAACAGTATACGTCAAGCAGTCTTAACAGCCGCAATACCGCAAGGGAAACAAATGTAACCCGCGGAACGATTTTTGACAGAAACGATATCGTTCTTGCCGAAACAAAAGAAGACAGCACTAAACGCACCTACCCTTACGCTAACCTCTACTCGCACGTAATAGGATATTCGTCATCTACTTACGGGAAAAGTCTTATAGAGTCGGTTTACAACAATGAGCTTTTGGGAAACAGCGGCATCTTGAGCGTTTCAAACTTAAAAAAGAAACTTTACGGCAAAAAAATGCGCGGAGCCGATTTAAAACTTACCATAGACCACAATTTACAGCAAAAGGCAAACGAACTTATGAAAAATTACAACGGGGCTGCTGTGGCGATAAATCCGCAAACCGGCGAAATTCTCGCAATGGTGAGCAAACCGGATTTTAATCCCGATGAAGATGCTCTTAGCAAAAATTGGAACGAGCTTTCAAACAGCGAAAATTCCCCGTTTCTCACAAGGGCAACAATGGGTTTGTACCC
>CAZSIY010000129.1:0-5051 GCA_964606825.1 uncultured Oscillospiraceae bacterium
TCTACTTTACCATTGTGTCTTGGTGTTGCCACTCTTATCCTGTGATACTTTATACCGCATTTTTCAAGCATTTCTTCAAACAATGATAGCTTTCCGTCATTGCTCACTAAAGACCTTGTAAACTCTGTTCCGTTGTCTGTTTGTATTTCTCTGATTGGAAACGGCAGTTTAATATGATTTTCTTAAGAAATTCAGTTGAACTATATGTGCTATGCTCGTCATACATTTCTCTAAAAGTCCATCGTGTACATTCATCAACAGCAGTAAACGAATAATGAAAGAAATAGATAAACTACCAATTCATCAAAACAATTACATCGAAACTGAGGTGAAAACAGATGAGTAACAAAATGTATGATGCCCTTAAATGGATTGCGATGTAGCTTTTGCCTGCTTTAGGCACTTTGTATTTCGCACTTGATGGTATTTGGAACTTGCCCTATGGTGAGCAAGTAGGCGGTACAATTACGTCTCTCGACACTTTCTTGGGTGTTATTCTGGGTATAAGTACGACTCAGTACAATGAGGAAAATAAGTAGTAGAAAAGAGCAAATAAAAGTGTAGAAATTTAGTTTATTTCTTGGCTATTCCTACCCTTTTGCTCGAAAACGGCGTAGATACGAGGTTTTTAATTTCTATTATAGTGTTTAAAGAAAACGGCGCGAAAAAATCGTGCCGTTTTAAAGCGAACTTTGGTTAATCGCAAAGTCTTTTATTAAGATATGCAAGCGAAAGTGCCATATTTTCATATTGCACCGCAATTCCCTCGGGAACATTCAGCGAGCAAGGGGCAAAGCAACATATTGCTTTGATACCACATTCTACAAGCAAATCGCATGTTTCCTGCGCATTTTTTGCCGGCACCGTGATAATTCCTATTTTAACATTATTTGTGCGGCAAAATTCGGAAATTTTGCTTATATGATATATAGGCTTTTCAAGGGTGCTTTTCTCGCTGTTGTCGGCGGCGATATCAAAAGCCGCCAAAATTTCGAGACCGTAATTTTCAAATCCGCCGTAGTCGAGAAGCGCTCTTCCGAGCTTTCCCGCCCCAACGATTACGGCACCGCTGTTTTTACCTATTCCCAAAAAGCCTTCCAATGAGTGTATGAGCTCGGAAATATTGTAACCCGTTTTGGGTCTTCCGGCTCCGCTCACAGCACCGAGGTCTTTGCGAACTTGAACTTCTCCGAGCCCAAGTTCTTTTGCGATGGCGGTTGCCGAGATGTTTTCGGCGCAGTGCTTCGCATTTTTTAAATACTCAAGGTAGACAGGAATTCGTCCGATTGTTGCCCGTGATACCTCTATTTGTTTCACATATACCGCCTCCGTTTTAACAGAATGTGTTAGATGCCTTTTGCGGCGAGTTTGTCAGCCTCTTCGTCGAGTTTCTTGTTTCTGAAATAAAGAGCAACGTCAATGGAAATCTCTATGAAGTTCAAAATGTAGAAGAAGAAGCTGAGGAAAAACATAAAGCCTTCGCTTCCGTCATTCAACTGAATGAACTTTCTTGTAATTCCGCAAGCGTATCCTATGAGAAGGAAAATTTCAAAGAACAAGCTCTTTCCCTTTGCTGTGCGCGAAATAAGGGATTTTCTTATGGAAATGGGCCATGAGAGACCGAAGCAGAATATTGTGAGTGCTTCAAGCAAATCAGTTATAAATGCAGTAGTCATGTATAATCATCTTCTCTTTCGTTTTTTATTTGATAATAATTTTTCGGACGGGCGCGTTTGCCCGCCCGAAAAACCTTGAATTATCTTTGTCTTCTGTAATCAGGCAACAACTTAGGCGATACGGTATCTGTTTCAATGCCGGCTTCCTTACGCTCGGTATCGAATTTTGCGATGTGGTCGAGAGTAAGACGGCCTACTGTTGTGTCTTTTGCACGCTTTGAAGCGTTTTGACCGGCGTTTCTACCGAATACTATAATATCGAGCAAGGAGTTACCCATAAGACGGTTGCGGCCGTGAATTCCTCCGACAGCTTCACCGGCAACGAAGAGGTTTTCAACAGTTGTTGTCATACCGTCAACATTTATGTCGAGACCGCCGTTCTGGTAGTGGAGGGTAGGATATACCAAAATGGGTTCTTTACGGATATCAATTCCGTAGCTTGCAAACATTCTCATCATAGCGGGAATACGCTTTTCGATTGTTCCTTCACCGCCGATTTTTTCAATCATGGGGGTGTCGAGCCATACAGCTTCGCCGCTTCCGGTGTCTACGCCTTCTTTGCGGTCTGAACATTCTCTTATGATAGATGCTGCGGCAACGTCTCTTGTTTCAAGGGGATGCATGAAAACTTTACCGTCACGGTTTACAAGTTTTGCACCGAGTGAACGAACTTTTTCGGTAACAAGCGCACCGAATATCTGCTGAGGATATGCGGCACCGGTGGGGTGGTACTGCAGAGTTTCAGCATAGAGAAGCTTTGCTCCCACACGATATCCGAGAACGAGTCCGTCGGCAGTAGCGCCGTAGTGGTTTGAAGTGGGGAAGCCCTGGTAGTGCATTCTTCCCGCACCGCCTGTTGCGATTATTACGGTTTTAGCACGTGCAACCATGAGTTCTTTTGTTTCCATGTTCATAAGAACTGCGCCTGCGGCTTTTCCGTTTTCGTCGAGGATAAGCTCGATTGCGGAAGTAAAGTCCACAACGGGGATACCTCTGTTGAGAACTTCGTCGCGAAGTGTTCTCATAATTTCGGCACCGGAGTAGTCTTTTGCCGCATGCATACGCTTGCGAGAAGTTCCGCCGCCGTGAGTTGTAATCATTGTGCCGTCGGCATCTTTATCAAACTCAACGCCGAGGTTGTTGAGCCACTGAATAGCTTCGGGAGCGTCGCAAACCAATTTTGCCAAAAGCTCTCTTTTTGCTGCGTAGTGACCGCCGCCGAAAGCATCTACAAAGTGGATTGCCGGCGAGTCGTTCGGCTTATCTGCCGCCTGAATTCCGCCCTCTGCCATCATTGTGTTAGCATCGCCCATGCGAAGTTTTGTAACGATCATTGTTTTGGCACCGGCATCATCGGCCTCAATTGCCGCAGAAGCACCTGCTCCGCCGCCACCGATTATGAGTACGTCAACATCATATGTGATGTTGTTGAGATCTACATCGTCTGCTGTTATGCGGCTGTTGGCCTGGAGCATTTCGCAAAGCTCATGGGGAACCTGCTCGCCCTTGTTTGCACCGATTTTAAGAGTAGAAAATTCGCTTTTCTTGTAGTCGGGGTGATATGCCGCGAGTAAATCTTCCTTTTCCTGAGCGGTCATTCTCTTGGGCTCATAGGCAATATTTTCTTCTCTTGCGGCTTCAACCGCTTGTAATGATTTTTCGAATTCCTTTGAATACATGTCTTATCCCTCCCTTACTTCTCTATTTCTCTGTTGTTGTAAAGCTCTTTTATTTCTTCGATAGGCTTTTGCATGAGATTTTCTATAAGCTCAACAAAAGTGCCGTCTTTAATTTCTTTTACGCGCTCTTCAAGGTGCTCTGTTTTGGGAGCAAGGTACTTACCGTTAAGTCTTCTTGCAAGCATTGCAACCTGCGGATGAGAAATGCCGGCAGGGCAACGCGAAGAACATACTCCGCACATTACGCAGTCGAAAGACTCTTCGGCGCACTTGTCGAACTCGCCTCTTTGAGCGTAAGCAATGTACTGCATTACGTTCAAAGACTGTGTGCAGCTCTTCGTGCAGGCGTTACAGCCAACGCAAGCGTAAATTTCCGGATAAAGCTGCATCATTATCTGCTCTGTGGGTTTTATTTTTTCAATGTCATATACCTGTTTTACGAGCGGGAAAAAAGGGAGAGTTGCAACGTACATGTTGTTCTCCACTTTTGTTTGGCAAGCAAGGCAGGATTTTAGTTCTCTGTCGCCCTCAATACGGTATATTGTGGCGCAGGCACCGCAGAAGCCGTTACGGCAACCGCAGCCTCTCACAAGCTGATAGCCTGCGTACTCCATAGCACGCATAATTGTGAGGTCATCGGGTACGGAATATTTTTTTCCGAACAGGTAAACGTTAACCATATTTTCCATATTCTTATCTCCTTATCAATATTCATCCGGAAGCTCATCGAGTTCGTCACAACGGAACACGGGGCCGTCTTTGCAAACATATTTTTCGCCAATGTTGCAACGTCCGCATTTTCCGATACCGCACTTCATGCGAAGCTCCATTGTGGTGTAAACCTGGGTTTTGTCAAATCCGAGTTCCTGAAGTCCGGCAAGTGTGAATTTAATCATTATCGGTGGTCCGCATAAAACAGCGATTTTGTCTGTTGAAAATCCGAGTTCTTTTACATAATTCGGAACAAACCCCACGTGGCCGTCCCAACCTTCCTGTTCACGGTCGATAGTTAAGTGAACATTCACGCCGGCATCTTTTACCCATTCGTCCGTTATTTCTTTGTAATCAACCAAATCCTGCATACTTCTTGAACCGTATACAATGTCGATTTTTCCGTAGTGGTTGCGGTAATGGCGGCAGTAGTTTATAACCGAGCGGAGCGGCGCAAGACCGATACCGCCGGCAATGAAGAGCATATCGTGGCCGGCAAATTCGTCATCTACCGGGAAAGGATTGCCGTAGGGTCCTCTTATTGTAATTTGCTGACCTACTTCCATAGAGTGGAGCCAGTCTGTGAGGGAGCCGCATTTCTTTATTGAAAATTCCATAAACTCGGTGTTTGTGGGGGAGGAAGTGATGGAAAACATCGCTTCGCCCACGCCGGGGATTGAAAGCATGGCGCACTGACCGGGTCTGTGTTCAAATGCTTTTTTACCGTCCGGTGTTACAACGCGGAAAGTTTTTACATCGGGCGTGTCGATACGGATATCGGTTACAACGCCGACTGTTGGGATAAGAGGTTCTTTAATATCAGTCATTGTTTTGGCCTCCTAACTTTTTCATAACTTTAACAATGTTCATCTGGATAGGGCACTTAGAAAGACAACGTCCGCAACCTACGCATGAGTACATACCGTCGTTGTTTGACGGGTAGTATACCAATTTATGCATAAATCTCTGGCGGAAACGCTCCAGC
>CAZSIY010000130.1:0-5016 GCA_964606825.1 uncultured Oscillospiraceae bacterium
CGGTTGAATATCTCCCGAAACCGCTGTCTGCATAACAAAAAAGAGCAAGGCGAAAACCTTGCTTGGTACATAATAAAGTCGGAACGAAAGACAAAACAGTGCGAAAATAAAAAATCGAGTATTCATAAAGTCAAATCCCTTATGAACACTCGATATGGTGCGAGTGATGGGACTTGAACCCATACGTCATAAACACACGCCCCTCAAACGTGCCTGTCTGCCTATTCCAGCACACTCGCTTTCAACATTAACTAGTATACCACATTCGGGAGCTTTTGTCAACATCAAATCTTTCAAAAATATAGTTTTTTTGAGGGATTTTTTGGTTATTTTATTGATTTTTGCGAATAAAGTCAAAAAATTTGCTATTTACCCATTGACAAGGTAGGTAAATAGCGCTATAATATGCGAAAACAAAGCAAAAAATTGAAAGGAAGAGAGAGTTATGAGTAAAAATTACAGATTTGAAACACAGCAAATTCATGTAGGTCAGGAAAATCCCGATCCTGCGACAGACGCAAGGGCAGTTCCCATATATGCAACAACATCGTATGTATTTAAAAATTCAGATCAAGCGGCGGGAAGATTTAATCTCAGCGAGGGTGGAAACATTTACACAAGGCTCATGAATCCCACTTCCGACGTGTTTGAAAAGAGAATAGCGGCGCTTGAGGGCGGGGCGGCGGCACTTGCCACGGCATCAGGCTCGGCGGCAATTACATATGCCGTGCAAAATATTGCCGTTGCGGGCGACCACATTGTGTCTTCTGCCAATCTTTATGGCGGCACGTATAATCTTTTTGCCAATACTTTAAAAGACCAGGGAATTTCGACAACTTTTGTAGATCCGACCGAACCCGAGAATTTTGAAAAGGAAATACGCGATAACACAAAACTCATTTATGCCGAAACCCTCGGAAATCCCAATTCCGACGTGATTGACATAAGAAAAATCGCAGACATTGCCCATCACCACGGCATACCGCTTGTGGTAGATAATACTTTTGCTACACCTTATCTTCTTCGCCCCATAGAATACGGCGCAGATGTGGTGGTGCACTCTGCCACAAAATTTATCGGCGGTCACGGAACGGTAATGGGCGGCGTTGTGGTAGATGGCGGAAACTTCGACTGGGCGGCAAACGATAAATTCCCCGGTCTTTCAAAACCAAACCCGTCTTATCATGGCGTGGTATTTACCGAGGCGTGCGGAAATATTGCATATATTATGAAACTTCGCACAACGCTTATGAGAGACCAGGGAGCAACAATTTCGCCTTTTAACTCATTTTTGCTCTTGCAAGGTCTTGAAACGCTTTCACTTAGAGTTGAGCGCCATGTTGAAAATGCGCTTAAAGTTGTGGAATTCTTGAAAAATCATCCGATGGTTAAAAAAGTTAATCATCCGTCTCTTGAAACAGGCAGGAAAAAAGAACTTTATGACGAATATTTTAAAAGAGGCGCAGGCTCTATATTTACATTTGAGCTGAACGCAAGCGCCGAAAAGGCGAAAAAATTTACGGAGAGTTTGGAGCTGTTTTCACTTCTTGCAAACGTGGCAGATGTGAAGTCGCTGGTAATTCACCCGGCATCAACTACACATTCTCAGCTTGAAGAAAAAGAGCTTTTAAATGCCGGAATTACGCCGTATACAGTGCGCCTTTCCATAGGAACGGAGCACATAGACGATATTATAGATGATTTAAAATCGGGATTTGAAAAAATTAAATGAGGAGAGAGTAAAATGGCAAAAATATACACATCGGCAGACCAACTTATCGGAAAAACTCCGCTTTTGGAGCTTACGCACATTGAAGAGCAGTTTAATCTTAAAGCAAAAATTCTTGCAAAACTTGAATATCTAAATCCGGCAGGTTCCGTAAAAGACAGAATTGCCAAAAAAATGCTCGACGATGCCGAGCGTGACGGAAAACTCACAAAAAATTCCGTGATAATAGAGCCTACGAGCGGAAACACAGGTATAGGTCTGGCATCGGTTGCCGCCGCAAGAGGCTACCGCATAATAATTGTAATGCCTGACACAATGTCGATAGAGAGAAGACAGCTCATGAAAGCATACGGCGCGGAGCTTGTGCTCTCAGACGGTTTAAAGGGAATGAAGGGCGCAATTGAAAAGGCCGATGAGCTTGCCGCTCAAATTCCCGAGAGCTTTATACCGGCGCAGTTTGACAACGTGTCAAACCCTGAGGCGCATTTTGAGAGTACGGGTCCCGAAATTTTCGAAGATACCGACGGTAATGTGGATATATTTGTTGCCGGAGTTGGTACGGGCGGCACGATAAGCGGCACGGGTAAATATTTAAAGGAAAAAAATGCAGATATCAAAGTGGTTGCGGTAGAACCCGAAACTTCTGCTGTACTTTCCGGAAATGCCCCGGGAGCTCATAAAATTCAAGGAATAGGCGCGGGATTTGTGCCCGAAGTATTGGATACGAAAATATATGACGAAATATTCCCCGTAGGAAATGAAGAAGCATTTGAAGCGGGTCGCCTCATAGGAAAAAGCGAGGGCGTGCTTGTGGGCATATCTTCGGGAGCGGCACTTCACGCGGCTATAAAAATTGCCGAACGTCCGGAAAACGAGGGCAAAACAATAGTTGTACTTTTGCCCGATACAGGCGACAGATATCTTTCAACTCCGCTTTTTAACGAAGATTAATCATCTTGGAGGTGAGTCAATGCTGATTTCAACTCGAGGGCGATATGCACTGCGCGTTATGGCAGATCTTGCAGAGCACGAGGAAGACGGTTTTATTCCCATGAAAGATGTTGCCGAGCGCCAGGGAATGTCGCTTAAATATATCGGCGCAATAATGCCGCTTCTCACAAAGAGTGGCCTTGTGGACGGAATTCACGGCAAAGGCGGCGGTTACAAGCTTTCAAAGCATCCCGAACAATACAGCTTGGGCGAAATTTTGCGGGTTACCGAGGGCGATTTGGCGCCGGTAATGTGCCTAAAAAAAGGTGCACAGCTTTGCGAAAGAAAAGATAAATGCGCCACAATAGGGCTTTGGTGCGAATTGGAAGATGTGATAAATAATTTTTTGAACGGCAAAACTCTTGCCGATTTGATGAAGTGAAAATGCGGTGGATTTTGCCACCGCATTTCTTATAAAGAAGGATCTTTTAAGCCGAAGATACAATTTTCGATTATTTTTGATATTTCTTCCACGTTTTCGGAGCAATCATTTTTCAACCATTCGGTAACTATGGCGTTTACGCCTTGTAAATAGAACATCATAACATATTGTCTGTATGCGGGCGGGTAGTTAAATCTTGCCAAAATCGGGTCAAACACGTGCTCGTGGAGCCTTTTGAAAACGTCATAATATCCGAGAGAGTGGATGTGCATTAAAACCGTGGAAAACACGCGCCTGTTGTTTTTTATATACAAAAGGTAGGGGTGAAGATATTCGTCGGTAATGAAATTAAGCTCTTCAAGCGGGCAATTTTTAAACTTTTCGGCTATGTTTTTGGTGTTTATGTTAAAACATGCCGTAAAATCATTAAGAATGCTTCTTGCGGCTTCGGCGAGCAAATCGGCTGTGTTTTCGTAATGCAGGTAAAAGGTGGAGCGGTTTACCTTAGCTTTTTTGCACACTTCGCTCACCGTTATGTATTCAAAAGTTTTTTCTTCAAGTAGGCTTAGGAGCGCATCGTCCATTTTTTTCGCCGTGTTAAAATATTTGCTTTCTGATTTGTTCAAGTAAATCCCTCTTTTTATTCGTTTTAGCTTATTTTGCGGGCGAGTTCAACTATTTCGTAGGCATATTTGGCTTTGCCTTTTTCCGATATTTTTTTGTAAAGCGGGTAGTTTATTCCGCAAAATACAATTCCCAAAATTCCTATGATAATTCCCAAAACCATTGTTGTGGTGCCGCTTCCTATTACTTTCATCGAAAGGCACATGCCCGTGCCTAAAATAAGCAATGAAATTATTCCGAAAGAATAGGTAAATATCGTTGCGGGAAGTTTGGCTTTTTTGTCGAGCTTTTTTAATGCAACTATTTTAGAATTGTCTTTGGGAGCGTATTCCATTGCTATTGCTTCCGCTAAAATTTTGTCTGTGTTCATGCTTTTGTCTCCTTTGGTTTATATTTGTTGATTAAATTATAGCCTAAAGTTTTTGCAAAGTAAACAACATGTTTGGGGATTTGTGTCGGTTTAAGATTTTTGAAATTTCAGCGGTGTTGTGCCTGTTATCCTTCTGAATTTGGTTATAAAGTTTGAGCAGTCGTCAAAGCCGCAGAGTAGGGCAACTTCGGTAACGGGAAAGTTTTCTTTTAAAAGAATTTGCGCGTTTGCTATGCGAAGAGAGGTGATGTATTCGTAAACGGTCATAGATGTTTGAGTTTTAAATGTGCGGGATAGATATGTAACCGAGCAATTGGCGTTTTCGGCAAGTAATTTGAGCGATAGTTTTTCCGAAAAATTTTCCGATATATATTGCATCGTTTTTGTAACAATCGGCAAAAGGTCGCTTTCGGTGGGTGTTTCTTTGACTTCGCCATAGGCATCGGAGCATAAAACCACGGCTTGCAAAACAGCCGAAAGAAGTTTTATTCCGCTGTTTTCGGGCGATTTTAAGTTTCGTATTATATCGGCGCATATATCCGACTGTTTTTTGCGATTAGCGTCATTAAAGCGCAGACGATTTATTCGGCTTTCGGAGCGGTCTTGCAAAAATTCGCCCGAAGTGATGTCGCCGTTTATGATTTCAAAAAAAGATAAGGGCAGGAAAATGTTTAAATATGAATATTTTCCGTTGTATGCAATTCGTCCGAAGTGTATTTCGTCGGGGCGAAAAAGGAGAGCTTCATTTTCGCGGCAACAAATTACTTTGTTTTCGGTTACTGCGTTTATTCCGTTTGAAAGAAGGAAACTGATTTTGTGGCTGTCGTAAATTTCTATCGACGTGTCGCCGGAGCGGAAGTTTTCGTTTACGTATTCCACCGAAATTATGTTTCCGCCTGGTAGTTGTATATCTTTTTGTAT
>CAZSIY010000131.1:0-5001 GCA_964606825.1 uncultured Oscillospiraceae bacterium
CAATAATTGCATAATTTCGATAAAGGGAATTCAAACCTACACCGACGGTACCGACAATACGGATATCGAACTTCTCACGGAGGGCGAATTTCTCAAAGAGGACGGCGTGTATTTCTGCAAATACAAAGAAACGGAAATAACAGGCCTCGGCGGAACCGATACAACAATCGAAATAGGAGAAAATTATGTTTCTTTAAGCCGTTGCGGCAGTGTAAATTCGCAAATGCTGTTTATGGAGGGCAGGAAAACATCTTCCCTCTACGGCACAATGTACGGCGATTTGCTGATAGATATTTACACCGAGCGGCTGTCAAGCAACGTAAACGACCTCGGGGGCGACATTACAGTTGATTACATACTCGACGTAAACAACGCCACAACCGGAAGAAATAACTTTGAAATTGTCATTAAGGAGGCAAAATAATATGAACGACATAATTAAACAAATAAAAGACGAAATTTGCGACGTAACGAGAAAATCTCTGTCGAAGATAAACCTTGCAATTCCCGACGAGGAAGCATTTAATCTTGCCATTCAGAGCGATATTGAAATAGAAGTGCCCAAGGAAAAGAAATTCGGCGATTTTTCCGTAAACACCGCCATGAAGCTTACAAAAGTGCTTAAAACTTCGCCCGTAAACATTGCAAAAGCAATGTGCGAAGCTATGGATTTTAGCTCAACTTACATAGAAAAATGTGAAATCGCGGGCCCCGGCTTTATAAACTTTTATCTTAAAAACGACTGGCTCTACGACGGCCTTATTCTTGCCGACAAAATGGGAAGCGACTTTGGAAAAACCGACTCAAACAAAGGCAAAAAAGTTATGGTTGAATTTGTAAGTGCCAACCCCACAGGCCCCATGCACATGGGAAATGCCCGCGGAGGTGCGCTCGGCGACAGCATCGCAAGCGTGCTTGAGCACACTGGTTGCGACGTAACGCGCGAATTCTACATAAACGATGCCGGCGCGCAAATAGAAAAATTCGGCAAATCGCTTGAAGCCAGATACATGCAAATTTTCAAAGGCGAAGACGGCTTTGAGTTCCCCGAAGACGGATACCGCGGAAACGACATTAAAGTTCACGCCGGAAATTTTGCCGATATAAACGGCGACAAATACGTTAATTCTTCTTCAGAAGAGAGAAGACAGGCACTTGTAGACTATGCCCTACCCATAAACATAGACAACCTAAAAAAAGATCTCGAAAGATACCGCATTTACTATGACGTTTGGTTTAAAGAAAGTTCTATTCATCAAAACGGTGAAGTGGCGGAAACAATAGAACTTCTCAAAAAAAGTAACCTCACATATGAAAAAGACGACGCCCTTTGGTTAAAAGCCACCGAGTTCGGTTGCGAAAAAGACGAGGTTCTTATCCGCGCAAACGGTATACCCACATATTTTGCGGTAGATATTGCCTACCACAGAAACAAATTTACCGTAAGAGGCTACGACAAGGTAATTAACATCTGGGGTGCCGACCACCACGGCCACGTTGCCAGAATGGAAGGCGCTATAGATGCCATAGGCATAGACAGCAAAAAATTAACCGTTGTTATAATGCAGCTTGTAAGGCTTATAAAAGACGGCGACGTTGCCAGAATGTCAAAAAGAACGGGCGAAATGATAACCCTTTCCGACTTGATAGACGAAATAGGCGTTGATGCCGCAAGATTTTTCTTTAATTTAAGGCAGGCGGGAAGCCACCTTGAATTCGACCTCGACCTTGCCGTGGCGCAAAACAACGAAAACCCCGTTTTCTACGTTCAATATGCTCACGCGAGAATTTGCTCGATATTAAGAGGTTTACAGGAAGATGGCATCACATTAAAACCGACAAATGAAATAAACCTTGCAAGGCTCACTCACGAAAGTGAAAAAGAGCTCATCGCAAAGCTCAATTCACTGCCCCAGGAAATAGAGGCCGCCGCTCAAATTTTGGAACCCAGCCGCCTTACGCGCTATCTGCTTGACCTTTCTGCGCTTTTCCACTCTTTCTACAACAGTTGCAGGGTAAAAATAGACGACGAAGAGCTCATGCAAGCGAGAATGTTTTTGATTAAAACAGTGCGCACTGTTATAAGAAACACACTTTCCATCTTAAAAATAGATGCTCCCGAAAAAATGTAATACAAAACCAATATCGGGAGGTGATGTGTTTTGAAAAAACAAATTACGGTAGTTTTACTTGCGCTCACAGTACTCTTGCCGATTTGCGCAACTTGCGCCGAAACCGCCCTGCCCGACCCTTTCGGAGGATTTTTGGGTCTGGTGCAAACGCTAAGCGGAAACAGCTTTGACAATTTAACCGCAAATATCGGCAAAAAGGAAGCAAACTCTGTTATAAAAAAACTACTCGGCGATGCGCCGTTTGAAAATACGCCGTCAAATGCCGATCTTGTGCAGTATTTAAGCACAAAAAAAGAAAACAAATCACCCAAAGCGCCCACCGACCGCAAAGATTTCGGCCTTGTGGAAAACAAATATCGCGCGGCATATTCCGCCCTAAATGCAAATTCGGCGCTCTATTGCAAAAACTCGCTTCTATCCCCCGCATCTCCCCTCACCTACGGATATCTTGCGGGAAGCTTACAGTATTTCGAAGATGAAATTCTGGCGCATTGCGGCGTTAAAACTCTTTCGGGCAAGGCGCTCTCGGTGTCGCTCGAAAGCGGAAGTACGCAAATAAGAATTTCAAGTTCCGACAGCGTAATAAATGTAAAATCCAAGCGCATGTCAGACGTTTTGGTTTCCGAAGGCGGACAAACAACACCGTATAACAGAAATATTTCATCGGGCGACGAAATAAAAGTGTACATTGACAAAAAGGGCGAGGTTTTCTACATAAAAATTATGGAAGACTATTTCCCGCAATTTGCCGATTTGAGCGACAAATACACCCTGTACCGCGCAAACATTTTCTACTTGGAAGGCTCCACAGCACTCCTCTTAAACTCTTCGAAATTTAACGGCACCTCTTACGACGAGCAGCTTGAAAGCTACCTTGAGCTAAACATTAATGCAGATACCGCCTTTTCTCACAACGGCATAGAAATAAGCGCAGACGCGGTAAATTCTGCTCTTCTTGATAAAACGGCTTATGTAATATGCGACAAAAACAACAACGCAAAATATTTTTATGTATCGGAGTGATAAAATTGAAAGTAAAAAGAATTACATCGGCAATTATTGCGGCATTGCTTGCGCTTTGCATGTCATTTTCGGCATTTGCGCAAGATGAACCCATGGCGCAAAACGGCGAAGATGCCAAAAAGCTCGTTACCCAGGGCGCTAACTACATTTTGCAAAAATACAAATTCGACGTAACCCGCGAACAGCTCTACACCGATACCCTCATGAAACTTATGGAGAGCCACCCCGAGCTTACCGAAGAAGCTTTCAAAGCGATGTTTTCGGGGCTCGACGAGCATTCTTTGTACTACACCCAGGAAGAATTCGACAGTTTTTTGGATAACATGAGCGGCGAATTTTCGGGCATAGGCGTTACCATAACGTCCATTACCGACGGTCTTTTGGTGACCGACGTAAACTCCTCATCTTCCGCAATGGAAGCGGGAATAAAAGTCGGCGACGTAATAGTTGCCGCCGACGGCAAAGATATAAGAGGCATAGCCGTTGACCTCGCGCGCTCGTATATCACAGGCGAAGTGGGAACATATGTAAATGTGGGCATTATGCGCAACGGCAATTACATGGAATTTAGCGTAATGAGAAAACCCGTTGTAATAGAGCCCGGATTTTTCCAAATTTTGGACGGAAACATAGGCTATATCTGCTTAGACAGCTTCGACGCAAGCGCTCCCGAACTTGTAAACCATGCTTTAGACACCTTTGACGCGGCAGGAATAATCGATATTATCTTTGATTTAAGGTACAACCCCGGCGGTTCCGTAAATGCATTGGTGGAAATTTGCCAAAGAATAATCCCTGAAGGCCCCGTTATAAGTTTTGAATACAAAAACTCCGCAAAAAACACAACCCTGTATTCCAATTTAAAAAAGGCAAAATATCGCATAATAGCTCTCGCAAATGAAAACAGCGCCAGCGCATCTGAAGCATTTTGCGGAGCCGTGCAAGACAGCGACGTGGGATTTGTTGTGGGCACCACAACCTACGGCAAAGGAACAATGCAAAACATAAGAGATTTTAAGGTTGGCGGCGGCGTAAAACTTACAGAGGCCGAATATCTTACAAGAAACGGCAGACACATAAACGGCGAGGGAATAACCCCCGACGAGTATGTAAAAGACGGCACAACCACACTTGAAAAATCGGGATTTAGCAAGCTCGACTTTGAAAACACCTATAAAATCGGCGACAAGAGCGATACTGTTCTTGCCATAAACCAAAGGCTTTGGGCAATAGGCTATGATATAGGTATCCCCACAAATGAGTATACCGAAAAAACATTTTTCGCAATTTACAGATTTCAAAACGCCGAAGGGCTCTTCCCCTATGGCGAATGCGATATAACAACTCAGCTCCACCTTGAAAATATTCTCCAGGGCGAACAGCTCCCCGATGATGCTTCGTTTAAAACAGCTTTAGAAATATTTAAAACAAATACTTTTGATGAATATTTGAGCAAAAAGTAAAATATTTTTGATTTTTTCGTGATTAAAGGCTCCTCGAAACAAGAGGAGCCTTTTTAAGTGCTTATTGCCTCAGTCAATGATCACGTAGCACATGGTTAAGGAGATTTTTGCTTATTGGTAGGATATTCGAACAGGTAAGATGTGCAATCCCTCAGTCACTTTGTGACAACTCCCTTTACACAAGAGAGCCTTATGTAAGCACTTTTATTGCATTGCCAAAAGTTTTCTTATGGTGTCGAAAATAAACAAATGAGGACTGCACTTGCGGTGCCGCAAGGCTCACTTTGTTGCAAGGGGAGCTGTCACCGATAAGTGACTGAGGGGATAAGAACTCTCAATTTTCCCCCTCTGTTTTTCTTACGCTCAACATCTCCCCACAACTG
>CAZSIY010000132.1:0-4994 GCA_964606825.1 uncultured Oscillospiraceae bacterium
CTAAGGGCTTAAGCAAAGTATTGCTTAACGCCCTGTAAATATTATATCATAGTGCGTTGTCAAGGTAAGACTGAGAAACAGTTCCACCTTGACAATAAGAAATAGAGAGCAATACTTTTTTATTTTTTAGAAAAGTGTCACCCATCATTGACAATTGTACACGTAAAATGAGAAAAAGATGTTTTTTCTCTTGCAATTTTCATCTTAACGTGTTAATATAGTGTCATTATGTTTGAAAGGAAATTGCTATGAAACTCACGTATAACCACACAAAATACACATGTTATCTTGCGTACATAACCAGCGCGCTTGTAAATAATTTTGCACCGCTTCTTTTTGTTACGTTCCAAAAAACTTTCGGTTTGTCAATCGGGCAAATAGGAATACTTGTTATTGCAAATTTCATCACTCAAATGGTAGTTGACTTTTTGGGTGCGAATTTTGCCGATAAAATAGGATATCGCCCCACAATTATCACGGCGAATTTCCTATCGGCGGCGGGATTTTGGATGCTTACATTCCTTCCTGATTTAATGTCGAACAAATTTTTGGCGCTTTTTGTATGCACCATGGTTTATGCGATAGGAAGTGGCCTTATTGAAGTTTTGATAAGTCCTATGATTGAAGCTCTGCCGCTCGGTTCAAAATCTTCGGTGATGAGTATGCTCCACTCGTTTTATTGCTGGGGAAGTGTAATAGTTGTAGGTCTTTCAACGGCGTTTTTTGCCGTTTTCGACACCGAAAATTGGAGAATGCTTACAATTCTTTGGACTGCGGTTCCGCTTATTACATTGGCACTTTTTACCTTTGTGCCCATAGTGTCGCTCAGCGAAGATGGCGAGAGTGACGGCGTACTGAAACTTATTAAGTCGCCGCTGTTTATTTTGCTTATGATACTCATGACGTGTTCTGGTGCATCCGAGCTTGCAATTGCCCAGTGGGCGTCGATGTTTGCCGAAAACGGCCTCGGCGTTTCAAAAACCATGGGCGACCTTCTCGGCCCCGGTATGTTTGCCGTGCTGATGGGCGTGGGCAGGGTGCTCTACGCTGTTTTCCACGAAAGGTGGAAACTTCGCTATTTCATAGCTTTTTGCAGTATGGGTTGCATAGCATCATATGCAATAACGGCATTTAGCTCAAACCCGATTGTTTCTCTTGCGGGGTGCGCCCTTTGCGGATTTTTCGTGGCAATAATGTGGCCGGGAACGCTCAGCCTTGCGGCGAAATACACGGGGTTTAAAGGCACCACGATGTTTGGCATACTTGCCCTCGGCGGTGACGTGGGATGCGCTCTCGGACCCGAAGTTGTGGCATTGGGTTCTCAACTTTCTATTTTGTCGTCTCCGATACGCACGGGCATACTTTGCGCCGGTGTTTTCCCGATTGCCATGCTTGCGATAATAATCATTATAAACCGCAAAATAAATAAAAGTATCTTGACGAGTTTCTACATTTATGTATAATGCGCGGCGAAATATGCGCTTTCGCACATTAGTTTACATAATGCATTCTTGAAATTAAATAACTGGTTTGATAAGGCTTTAAAGCGTTTTAAGCGTTTTAAAGCCTTAAATTTGTCTGTACATTTTGTACAAACAGAATGTGGTGTGATTGTGCAAAACTCACGAAATTTAAAAAAGTAGGGCAAATATTGTATTTTTGCAAAAAAAACACTTGCAAAACGAGCGAATATATTGTAAAATAATCAAGTGTGGCATGACATACGATGATGCGGAAGGTTACGTATCTTGAGCGGTAACGGGCTCGGGGTCAATTTTCGCGGAGAATGTCCGGGTCATTGAATTCGGGCGGCACGGTCACTGTAATAGGTGTATTATGCCCGGCAAGTGAAAAAAAGCCGGGTTTTGTGATGCATCAGGCACGACACACCCGGTCGGGTGTATGTGTTTTCATGACTGCCGGAGTGGCACCAAATAAATAAAAGGCAAGGAGGTACTATCATGGCTAAAAGTCAGAAAATCAGAATTAAGCTTAAAGCTTATGATCACCAGTTAATCGATCAGTCTGCGCAGAAAATCGTTGAGACTGCCGAGAGAACAGGTGCAAAGGTGGCAGGTCCTATTCCGCTTCCCACTAAAAAAGAGATTATCACAATCTTGAGAGCGGTACACAAGTACAAGGACTCCAGAGAACAGTTCGAAATGAGAACTCATAAGAGACTTATCGATATTCTCGAGCCCACCCCCAAAACCGTAGACAGTTTGCTCAAAATATCATTGCCTGCAGGCGTTGATATCGAAATCAAACAGCTCTAAGAGAAAAGCGGCAAAGTCCGCAAGCCGTTTAGTGCGGCAGGTCATGTTGAAACACCTTAGTTTCAACCAATAACCATAATAGGAGGAAAACTTAAAATGCAGAAAGCAATTTTAGGAAAGAAAATCGGAATGACTCAGATTTTTACAGAAGATGGCCTTGTAATTCCTGTTACAGTTATCGAGGCAGGCCCTGTTTCAGTCGTTCAGAAAAAGACAGTTGAAAATGATGGCTACAATGCCATTCAGGTTGGATTTGTTGATGCAAAGGAAAAGGCGGTAAACAAGCCTAAGAAAGGTCATTTTGCAAAAGCAGGCGTTTCAAACAAGAGATTTCTTAAGGAATTCAGATTTGAAGACATTTCGTCTTTCAATGTAGGCGATGAAATCAAAGCAGATACTTTTGCAGAGGGCGACAAGATTGATGTTACAGGTATCAGCAAAGGACACGGCTATGCAGGTACTGTTAAGAGATGGGGCACACACAGAGGTCCTATGACTCACGGTTCCGGTTATCACAGAGGCGTTGGTTCGCTGGGCGCTTGCTCAACACCGTCAAGGGTAATGAAGAACAAGAAATTACCGGGTCACATGGGTGTTGATCAGGTAACAATTCAGAATTTAGACGTAGTTAAGGTAGATGCAGAAAAGAACCTCATTCTCGTAAAAGGTGCGGTTCCGGGCCCCAAGGGCGGCGTTGTAACTATCAGAAACTCGGTTAAAGCGTAATTGAATTTAGAAGGGAGGACTAACAATGCCTAAAGTAGCTTTATATAATATGGAAGGTAGCCAGATAGGCGATATCGAACTTAGCGAAAACGTGTTCGGCCAGAAGGTTAACAAAAGCATCCTTCACGATGTCGTTAAAAACTATTTGGCAAATCAAAGACAAGGTACACAGAGCACAAAAACTCGCTCAGAGGTTCGTGGCGGCGGAATTAAACCGTGGAGACAGAAAGGTACCGGTCGTGCAAGACAGGGTAGCATAAGAGCTACACAGTGGATTAAGGGCGGTATCGCACTCGGGCCCAAGCCGAGAGATTACAGATATTCACTTAATAAAAAAGTTAAGAAACTTGCCATGATATCTGCACTCAGCTCAAAGGCTGCAGCAAACGAAATCATTGTTGTAGACGATATTGCGCTTGATGAAATCAAAACAAAGAAAATCAGCGGAATGCTCAAAAATCTTAATGTTGAGTCCAAAGCGCTGATTATAACAAACGAAAAGAATGACAATGTAGTAAGATCAGCTAAAAATATCGCAGGCGTTGCCACAACATTTACAGGTAGCATGAACGTATACGATATTTTAAAGTACGATGTAATGGTTATTACAAAAGACGCTGTATCTAAAATTGAGGAGGTGTACGCATAATGAATAAATATGATGTCATTATAAAACCGATCATTTCCGAAAAGAGTATGGATCAGACAGCAGACCGCAAGTACACCTTTCAGGTAGCTATCAATGCCAACAAGATAGAAATCAAACAGGCTGTTGAAAGCATCTTCGGTGTTAAGGTTGAGAAAGTTACAACCTCAAGAGTTCTCGGAAAGGTTAAGAGAATGGGAGCTACCTCCGGTAAGAGAGCAGACTGGAAGAAAGCAACAGTTAAACTTACTGCTGACAGCAAAACCATCGAGTTCTTTGACGGCTTAATTTAGCGAAATAGTTACTAATTAGAATTAAGGAGTGAAAAGGAAATGGGAATTAAAAAATACAATCCTACATCACCCGCACGCAGATTTATGACTGTTTCAACCTTTGAAGAACTTTCCAAGGTTGCTCCGGAAAAATCTTTGCTGGAACCCAAAAAGAATAATGCCGGCAGAAATTCATACGGAAGAATAACAGTTCGTCACAGAGGCGGCGGAAACAGAAACAAATACAGAATTATAGATTTTAAGAGAAATAAAGACGGCATGAACGCAAACGTTCTTACCATCGAATACGATCCTAACAGAACAGCAAATATCGCTCTTATTCAGTACGAAGACGGCACAAAGAGCTACATCATAGCTCCTGCAGGTCTTAAAGTAGGCGACGTTGTTCGTTCGGGAAGCGATGCCGACATCAAACCCGGTAACGCACTTAAACTTGCGGATATCCCCGTAGGTACTCTTGTTCACAATGTAGAGCTTTTCCCCGGCAGAGGCGCACAGCTCGTTAGAGCAGCAGGTAATGCCGGTCAGCTCATGGCTAAAGAAAACGGTTATGCTCAGGTAAGACTTCCCTCCGGTGAAGTTAGAATGGTAAGCCTTGAGTGCAGAGCAACCATTGGACAGGTTGGCAACCTCGACCATGCAAACATTTCTATCGGTAAAGCCGGAAGAAAGAGACACATGGGATGGCGTCCGACAGTCCGCGGTGTTGTAATGAACCCGTGCGATCACCCCCACGGCGGTGGTGAAGGTAAGTCTCCGGTTGGTATGCCCGGCCCTGTTACTCCTTGGGGTAAACCTACACTCGGTTACAAGACCCGCAAGAAGAAAAAACAGAGCAACAAGTATATCGTTAAGAGAAGAAACGGAAGATAGTATATTCGGTATATTCCATTAAGGAGGTTTAGTAAATGGGAAGATCAGTTAAAAAAGGACCTTTTGTCGATGCTAAGTTGATGAAGAAAATCGTTGACATGAACAACGCAGGCGAAAAGATCGTTATTAAAACATGGTCCAGAGCGTCTACAATATTCCCTGATATGGTTGGTCATACGA
>CAZSIY010000133.1:0-4989 GCA_964606825.1 uncultured Oscillospiraceae bacterium
ATACACCATTTCGGAGGTCTGTTCAAGACTTTACACAAAATTGGGGATTGTCTCTCAAACTATTGACAAAGAGCCATTTTTATATGTGATATTGCAATCGTTCCAACATCAATCTCATTTTCCAAAAGTATCCTTCATTTTTTCAAAAAACGATTTATGCTGTTTATAATTATTTTCGTTGGATGCCTTTGCGAAATCGCGAAGGGCGTCTTTTTGTTCCTTATTTAGGTTTTTGGGAACTTCCACCGCCGCTTTTATAATCATATCTCCGCGAACGCCGTTTCTTACGTTCGGTATTCCCTTACCTCTCAGTCTAAACTCGGTTCCGGGTTGAGTTCCCTCGGGTATTGTATAGCTTATTTTACCGAGAGTATATTTTTTAACTTCGTCGAGCACTGGAACGTCGACATCGGCGCCGAGAGCCGCCTGCACAAAAGTTATGGGAACCGTGCAATACACGTCTGTTCCTCTTCTTGTAAAAACAGCATGTTTCTTTATACGCACCGTAACGAGCAAATCTCCCGAGGGGCCGCCTTTACTGCCAACGTTTCCGAGGCCTCTGTAACGCACTGTCTCGCCGTTGTCAATTCCTGCCGGAATATCCACGTCAACATTTTTCGCACGCTTGATTTTGCCTTTTCCGCGGCATTTTGCGCAAGGGTCTTTTATAATTTTACCCGAGCCGTTACACTGGGAGCAAGTAGTAACATTTACCATTTGACCGAACATGGAATTTGTTACTTTTTTAAATTCACCGGTTCCGTGACACGTGGGGCACGTTACCCTATCCGACTCGTTCTTACAGCCTTTGCCGCCACACTCGTCGCAATTTTCCACGGCATAAATCTTTATGCTCTTTTTAACGCCGAAAGCCGCTTCTTCAAAGGATATAAGTACGCTTTCCTCGATGTCGCTTCCTCTTACGGGGCCGTTTCTGCGCCTTTGACCGCCGCCGAAACCACCGCCGAAAAACGAACCGAATATGTCGCCCAAATCGCCGAAATCAGCACCGGAAAAACCGCCGCCGTTAAATCCGCCGGCACCGAAGTTGGGGTCTACGCCGGCATGGCCATATTGGTCGTAGCGCTGACGTTTTTCAGCATTGCTCAAAACCTCGTACGCCTCTCCCGCTTCTTTAAACTTCGCCTCTGACTCTT
This sequence comes from uncultured Oscillospiraceae bacterium, assembly GCA_964606825.1. GTDB lineage: Bacteria > Bacillota > Clostridia > UMGS1810 > UMGS1810 > CAKSIN01. The sequence goes on from CAZSIY010000133.1 coordinate 1,158, forward strand.
TGTCGCCGGGGTGGAGATCCGGGTGATATTTTTTTGCCACCTTGCGATATGCTTTTTTTATTTCATCATCGCTCGCGCCTTTTTGAACGCCGAGCACCTCATAATAATCTCTTTTATCTGCCATTTTTTACACCGCCTTACACAACAGAGAGGGTGCAAAAAAGCACAGCTTTGCGCTTTCTTGCATCCCTTCCGATAAATCAAAAATTATTTATTGTCATCATCTACAACGGTGTAATCTCCGTCATATGTTCCGCCCTGAGCATTGTCTTGAGTGCCACCGTTGGGGTCAGCTTGCGCACCCTGGGGATTTGCCGCCTGATACATCTTTGTGGAAACTTCATAGAATTTCTTTTGAAGTTCATCGGTTGCATTTTTGATTTGCTCGTTATCAGTTCCCTCAAGAGCTTTTTTAAGATCCGCAATTTTTGCTTCAATCTCGCTCTTATCAGCGCTGTCAAGCTTGTCACCGAGTTCGCCCAAAGATTTTTCGCACTGATATACAAGAGAGTCTGCATTGTTGCGAATTTCAACTTCTTCCTTACGCTTTTTATCTTCTTCGGCAAATTTTTCGGCTTCTTTTACGGCTCTGTCGATATCTTCTTCCGAAAGATTGGAGCTTGCGGTGATGGTGATATCCTGCTCATTGCCGGTTGCCATATCCTTTGCTGAAACATGAACGATACCGTTTGCATCTATATCGAAGCTAACTTCAATCTGAGGTACGCCTCTGGGAGCCGGAGCAATGCCTGTAAGGGAGAATTTACCGAGGCTCTTGTTATATGCCGCCATTTCGCGTTCGCCCTGTAAAACGTTAATTTCAACGCTTGTTTGGTTATCCGCCGCGGTGGAGAATACTTGGCTTTTCTTTGTGGGAATTGTTGTATTTCTCTCGATGAGTTTTGTGCAAACGCCGCCCATGGTTTCGATACCGAGTGAAAGCGGGGTAACGTCAAGGAGAAGAAGGTCTTTTACGTCGCCTGCGAGCACACCGCCCTGAATTGCGGCACCCATTGCAACACACTCGTCGGGGTTGATGCCCTTGTGAGGATCTGCGCCGATAAGTTTTTTAACAGCTTCCTGTACTGCGGGAATTCTCGAAGAACCGCCGACAAGAAGAACTTTATGAATATCCGAGGGGTTTAATCCCGCATCGGAAAGCGCTCTCTTCGAAGGCTCCATAGTAGCCGCAACGAGGTCTGCGGTGAGTTCGTCGAACTTGCTTCTTGTAAGAGTCACGTCAAGATGTTTGGGGCCTGTGCTGTCTGCTGTGATGTAGGGAAGATTTATGTTTGATGTAGCAACGCTTGAAAGCTCGATTTTTGCTTTTTCAGCCGCTTCTTTGAGGCGCTGCATTGCCATTTTGTCTCCGCTCAAATCCAAACCTGTATCCTTTTTGAACTCATCAACAAGATATTTTATAATCTTATCGTCGAAGTCATCGCCGCCAAGACGATTGTTACCGCTGGTTGCCAAAACTTCAAACACACCGTCGCCGATTTCAAGTATGGATACGTCGAATGTACCGCCGCCGAGGTCATAAACCATGATTTTCTGCTCGTGGTCTTTATCCATACCATATGCAAGAGCCGCCGCTGTGGGCTCGTTTATAATTCTCAAAACTTCAAGTCCTGCGATTTTTCCGGCATCTTTTGTAGCCTGACGCTGTGAATCGCTGAAATATGCGGGAACTGTGATTACCGCCTGAGTTACTTTCTCGCCGAGATAGCTTTCGGCGTCGGCTTTCAATTTACCCAAGATAAATGCGGAAAGTTCCTGGGGTGTATAATTTTTACCGTCGATATCAACCTTTCTGTCTGTACCCATATCTCTTTTAATTGAAATAATGGTTTTATCTGGGTTGGTTATCGCCTGTCTTTTTGCAACCTGACCTACAAGTCTTTCGCCATCTTTTGTAAATGCAACAACGGAAGGAGTAGTTCTTGCGCCTTCGGCGTTTGCTATTACAACGGGTTCGCCGCCTTCCATAACGGCTACACAAGAGTTGGTGGTTCCCAAATCAATACCTATAATTTTTGACATATAAATTACCTCCTAAAAATCAATTAGCAACTTTTACCATACTGTAACGAATAACTTTATCTTTATACATATAACCCTTTTGGAACTGCTCAACTACGGTATTTTCATCTATCGTTTCATCATCGATATGCATAACCGCGTTGTGAAATTCGGGGTTGAACTGCTCGCCCACCGATTTAATCTCGGTAACGCCGAGTTTGGTGAATATTTCTTCGGTTTGTTTTAAAATCATCTCTACGCCTTTAAAATGCTCATTTTCTTTATCTTCAAAAGAACTTAAAGCGCGCTCCAAATTGTCTAAAACCGGAAGAAGTGCCGCAACCGTATCTTTCACGCTGTCGGAATAGATTGCTTCCTTTTCGCGGGAAGTTCTCTTTTTAAAATTGTCGTATTCGGCGAGAAGTCTCTGGTATTGGTCTTTATTTGCCGCTATTTCGGCATCTTTTTCTTCCAATTGTTTTTTCAATTCTTCGCTTTCGCAAGCCGTTGAATTAACTTTTTCCTCTGTTTCTTTGGTGTTTTCAGCGTTTTTCGCTTCTGTCTTCTTTTTAGACATTTAATCACTCTCCTTAGGTGCGAAACCGTTTAAATCTTTCAAATGCTCGGACAAATATTTAAGCGTGGAAATAACTTTGGCATAATCCATCCTCGTGGGGCCGATAATTGCCATTTTTCCAGAAAGATTGCCGCCCAAACTGTAATCGGACACAACCATGCTCAAATCGTGGTCTTTGAGATAAGGGCTTTCATTTCCTATTATTACCGAAATCGCCTTTCCGAGACTCTCTTTTTTCAAAATTTCTTTAATTTCGCTTCCGTTTTCCTTTTTAACAAAATTCAAAAAGTCTTTTGTGCGATTTATATCATTAAATTCCGGATGATTGAAAATATTTACCGTACCGGAACAAACAATATTACAATCCGCAACCTCATCGGCAAGCTCCGCCAAAAATGAAAAAATCAAATCCAAAATAGAGCTTTCGACGGGTATAATTTGCTTTTCTTCTTCCAAAATATCGCGGCTCAAATTATCGAGATTAACACCCGCAAGTTTTGCATTTAAATAATTTGAAAGTTTTTCGAGAACCTCGCCGCTGTAAGGCTTTGCAACGTGCATGGTTCTGTTTTTTACAACGCCGCCGCTTAGTACCACTATCATAACAAAGCTGTACAAATCCACGCCGATAAGTTTTACCGAGCATATCATGTACTTTGACGGTACCGGCGTAGTAAACACCGTTGTATAATTTGTAATAAGACTCATCAAATCCGAAACGCCGGTTAAAACTTTGTTGAACTCAACATATTGCTGAGCAAGGGCGTATTTGATTTGGTTCATCTCATTTAATGTGAGCCTGTATTCTTTCATCAAGCGATTTACATATGTTCTGTAACCCAATACAGACGGCACACGCCCTGCGGAAGTGTGGGGTTTTTCGAGGTACCCCGCCTCTTCAAGAGCCGCCATTTCGTTTCTTACGGTGGCCGAGCTCACGCCGAGATCATGGCTTGCCAAAATGTACGCCGACCCAACAGGCTCTGCCGTCATAATATAATCATCTATGATGGCTTGAAGAATTTTTTCTTTTCTTTCGCTAAGCTCCATACTCTCATCTCCTCTTAGTGTGAAGCTGTATAAGCAAAAATGCTGTTAGCACTCAACTCTTTCGAGTGCTAACAGTTATAAAATAACACTATATCCTCAATTTGTCAATAGTTTTTTTGAAATTTTACAATTAATTCATAAATTCACACATTACGACATTGGACACCAAGCAGACGTCATCCC
>CAZSIY010000134.1:0-4938 GCA_964606825.1 uncultured Oscillospiraceae bacterium
TTATAAGACTGAAACAAATTCACGGAGGTGTTTTTTATGTTTGGTAACGGCAACAACTGCTGTGGCACACTTTTCGGTTCTAATGACGGAATACTTTTCTTCATTCTCGTATTTCTTCTCTTATTCGGCTGTTGCGGAAGCAATAATTGCGACAGCATGTGTGACTGATATTTAAAGGAGGCAAAAAAATGTTTGGATTATTTGGAAGAAACAACTGCGGCTCAGGCGAAAGCAGTACCATTTTATGGTTTATCATTCTTATAATTTTACTTTTTATGAACAACGATGACGGCTGTAACCACACTTGCAACAACGACTGTGGCTGTCAAAGCATGTAATTCGGAGGTGAAACAACATGGGCGACATTTGCAATCCTTGCGTACCGTGCAAACCTTGCAAACCCAAATGCTGCCCGAGCGAATGCTGTTCAAACGGCATTTTTGACGGCGGAATATGGATATGGGTAATAGTTGCAATTGTTATAATTTGGATAGTTTCCGAAAACAACGCTTGCTAAAGTAAAACACGGGGAAATCGCAATCACGATTTCCCCTCTTTCAAAACAATTTCATAATTCATACATTCATCATTTAAAGACAAAATAATATTTATAAAACCGTTTTCGCATGTCGCATTTACTTCTTTTACGCGTTTTCCCGAAGAGTCGAACGCGTATACTTTCATATTTTTGACATTTTTAATTATCACGTTTCCGGTAATTTGTTCCACAAGAACAGGCGCGCTATCGGCACTTTCCGCTTCAAACGCAAAGTTTCCGAACTCGTCGGGGAAATTTGCCGAATAATGCGTTTTGCCGACGTTTGAATAAGCGGCGTAGGCAACCGTGTTTTCAATTTATTCAGGTATGATTTCTTCGCCTATTTATCAATTTTTGATTTTGAAAAATAGGTAAGCCTCAAATTTGTGCAGCCGTATGGTTCGAGGGTGAGGGGGAGTTCATGTGTAACATACTGATATTTGCCGAAAGTTTCAAGTGTTTTTTCAGGGTACATTGCAATCATATAAGGTGCTTTATAGCACTTCGCGTGCAATTTTACCATTGGATTTTCCCAAACATATCCGTTTTCGGGCACTTCTTCCACAGTAATATCTTTCGGCGACAAATCTTTATCAACCGCTATATTCCACGAATACTGCTGTCTTCTAAGGCCTATTTGCTCATATTGGTCGTAAACATCGGCTTCTTTGTATGTAGGATAAACGTTAAACCACGACCACCCCTCGGGCAGTGGCGTATTGGGCGTTCCCGGGAAAGGATCCCAACTTTCGGGAATATGGTAAGCAAAGACGAGCGCGCCGTATTTTACCGCCAGGGGATATTTTGAAGCGTAGTCGCTATCGTCAACGGTAAGCACTTCAACTTCAGCTTTAAAACTTATTTCAACGCTGTCGCCATTTTTCCAATTGCAATCGAGCACGGCATAATTATCAAAGATGTCATATTTTGCCGTTTTACCGTTTATCGTTAAGTTTTCTCCTTTGCTCCAACGCGGAATTTTCAAATACAATTTAAAGCGTTTATTACACTCTACCACAAACTCCACTTTATTTCTGAAAGGATAATGGGTAACTTCCCTAAGGGCAACATCTCCGAAATTCAGCGAGCAAGGACCGTATGCTACGGCGTATACATTATTTTCATCATCATGTAAAAGCATACCGCGCACAAATTCAGGCACCACTGCAACCGAATTCACCGGGCAACATGCCACAGGATAGCAAGGCGTATAAACCTGCTTGTCAAACGCGGCAGACGACGAAGAAACAGTGGCATACATTTGATTTGGGGCATTGAGATAAGCTATTGCGCGCTCATCTTTTTTTCTTGCTCCCTGGGCGCCATTATAGAAAATTTCTTCCATATAATCTCCATAAGAATTATCGCCGGTAATATAGCTCATATAAGAATAAGTGGCATTGAAATTAGTATAATTGCAATACTCGGTTTCGGTAGTAGAGGCAACAGGTCCCAAATATTCGCTCACAGACACCGGACTTCCCGTAAGCTGAACTGAATGTGCCCTCACCTTTTTTATGCCGTTTACAGAAGCATTTAAATAGGTTTTATTGCCCGTGGCTTCATAAACCAATGCGGGCAAGCGCAGTTGCATTCCCATGCCTGCGGTATGATTTGAAAAATAGTGATATTCGTCACTCAGCATTGACTCATAGGAAACGTCGAACATATTATGCTTGCAAATATAGTCAAGATAATCTTCGGAAAAATCCAAAAGCCTTTTATCGCCCACGTACTTATATGTAAATATCATCGGTTCTATAATATACTGCCCGGCGTAGCATGTTTTATTGTCGCCGCTCCATTTATCGCAAAACCAAAGCATGCATCTGTACACGGCATTTAACACATCTTCTCTTTTTGTTGCCTCATAAAACGCCAAAAGCGCTCTCATGGCACACGCTGTGCCCTCGGCGTTGAAATCTTCGTAAATTCTCGCATCGGGTTCGCAATAAGTGCCGAGATAACCGTCGGGACGCTGTTTTTTCATCATGGTATTTACCCAATTCGTTGCCGTGGCAATCATTTCGTCATCATTTAGGGTAAAGGCTTCTTCAATATACGCCATCCAATAATTCCCGGAAATTTCGCCGCCCCAACCGTTTTGGTTAATTTCATCCCAGGCGTCAACATGGGTTTTGGTAATATAGGGGTCGGCAATCATGCCGGGTTCAAGCTCATGCAAATGCCCGCCCATGCCGCTTTTCATGCGCAAAAGCTGGTCTTTTAAAAATCCCTCGGCACGAATTGAACCGAGTGGAAATCTTGACAATTTACTGTATTTTTTCATTTTCATCCCTCCATAAAGTGATTATACTATATCGCGGGATTTTTTAAAATGTAAAAACACGTTATTCTTGTAATATTCACATATTATTTTTTATGTGCTCTTTTTTCTGCTTTATGTATTCTTTATACGAAATTCCGACTTCTTTTTTAAAAATTTTACTCATGTAATACTCGTCGCAAATGCCTACTTTTGCGGCGGCGTTTTTCAGCGAAAATCCGTATTTATCTATATACTGAAGCGCAATATTTACGCGGTATTTATTGCAATATTGCGCTATACCCATACCCGTTGCCACTTTAAAAACCGCTTGAAGATATCCCGCAGATATATTGAGCTTTGCGGCAATATCGTCAACGCGTATTTTTTCGGCATGATGTCGGTGGACATATTGTTTGGTATAATCCACATATCTTTGGGCGCCGGGGCTTACGCGACATTCGCAATTTGAAATTTCGTTTAAAACGCACGACGAAAGTTCGGAGCAAAACTCAAAAAATGCCGAAAGAGCGCGAGATTTATCGCTCGGAAGATTTGACGAATTGTAGTATGACATTTTATTAAGGAGCCTTTGAAAAACGGAGAAATTTTCGAAAACCTCCTCCCTATCCGGCACAAGAACCACAGCGGATTTATTTTGCATTTTTTGAGTCAAAGTGTCAAATTCCGCCTTTGTTGCGCCGTTATACGTTTTTGAAACGTAATTTGCCGAAACGGCAACCGTGGAGTGCTTTTGAAGCTCGTTTTCAAGCGTGCGCACACGGTAATTTGTATCTTGAAAAATCGGAAAAATAACGCCCTCGCGAAAAATTTCTTCCGTCCTGTCAGGATAAGAAACGCAAGTTCTTCCGCTCTCTATAAGCGATATTTCCAAATAATTTTCGCGGTTTATGAAGCTGTTGTTATAATTTTCCACTTCAACGCTGAAAGCAAATAACATTTTTGGAATAGTTAAAAACTCAATTTCACGAAATTTCATCTTGAACTCCTCGGGATTTTTTTTGAATTATATCATAAACGGACGGAAGTGTCAAATGTGTATCTTCGTAAAAAAGACACACTGCCGCTATTTTGCTACCCACACAAATAATGCCAGTGCCATTTGAGCACCAAATGGGTTATCTTTATTTAGGACAATAGTTTTTTGTTTTTCGTCAATAGACGATATCCTCGCAAAGCTATAAACCGTATTCGGGATATCAACGTTTTTGTAAGATATAAAATCTCCAACGGCTAAGCCTTCGACGCTATCTAGCTGGACGGTGTTACCGGTAAAGCCTGTTACTCTAAATATGCCTGTACCGGCTATACAGTTTGTTCCCATCGATTCAGAATTCAAAGAATATGTATTATTACCAATACCTTTGATCATTTCAGTGATCGGTAACATTTGAACGCTAAAATCATTTACTTTTTTTATTGAACCGTGCAACGCTCCGCGCATATCTCTTCCGTAAACGGCATTTGATATATTTTAACGAGTGTCAGACCAATGAACAATTGTTTTTTTCATTGGTCAATTTGTTATGTCGAAAAATCCTTATTTTTTTGTGTTTTTAATAAATATGGCTTCACACATTGACTTTTTCGGTGTTTTGAGGTATAATATTCTTGTAAATAATTATTATACCTTTGAATTTTTGCCACATAATGTTGATTATGTGGTTCTTTTTATACCCTCATACATACCAGTCCAAGTCGTTGCATTCGTTTTCGATGCTCATCGCCTGATTCTATTGTATAGATCCTTGTGGTGTTGACATTTGAATGTCCGAGTATATCTGCTAATCTTACAACATCATTTTGCAAGCTGTAGTATGTGCGAGCGAATAAATGTCTGAGATTATGTGAAAATAATTTTTCTTTACTTACTCCGGCACTTTCGCACAAACCTTTCATAGATTTCCAAATTCCATGTCGATCTATCGGCTTGTCTGTTCTTGTTACGAACACACTCCCCTTTTTGATTCTATGTTCCTTGATATTCTTTGAACTTTCTAACCATTTCCAATGTAATTTTTCTCATTGTCTGACAACTCCTTTCTCCTTTCAATTTGGGTATAAAAAAAGAGGTAATCTCTAATTAAAGAAATTACCTCAAATTTTTGATATT
>CAZSIY010000135.1:0-4918 GCA_964606825.1 uncultured Oscillospiraceae bacterium
AATGGCGCGAGCTGGAAGAAAAAATGTCCGAGCTTTGTGGCGCTTATGAGTCCTCAATCGCCAAAATGGCAGACAGGCTCACGCAGTGCTCGTATAAATTGACGGCGCTAAATCCGATAGGCGTTTTGAACCGCGGTTACAGTGTTGCATTCAAGGCGGACAAGGTTATAAAAAAAGTTTCCGACGTGCGATGCGGCGAAGATTTTTCCGTTCGTGTTTCCGATGGAGTTGTAGAGTGCACGGCAAAAGAAACTTTAAAGAGCTGATTTTAGGCGGAGGTACAAAATGGCTGAAAAAAAGAATTTTGAAAATAACATAGACAAGCTCGAAAAGATAATAGATGAGCTTGAAAGCGGCGATGCACCGCTTGATAAATGCATAGAAATGTTTGAGCAGGGGGTGTGCCTTTCGGACGAATGCTTAAAAATGCTCGACACCGCTCAACAAAAAATAACTCTTCTTTCCAAAAACGGAGAGACTGATTTTGACATAAACGGAGAAAGTGCCGATGAATGATTTTTACACGCAATACAAAGAAAAAATAAATGAGATAGATGCTTACATGAAAGAAAAATTGCGCTCTTTTGGCGACTGCGAAAAAGAGGTATTCGATGCCATGGAGTATGCCGTTTTTAACGGCGGAAAGCGCATTAGGTCTGTTTTGTGCACGGAAACTGCAAGAATGCTTACCGGTAGCAACGAAAAAGCTCTTCCGTTTGCGGCGGCAATAGAATTTATTCACGCATTTTCGCTTGTGCATGACGATTTGCCTTGTATGGACGATGACGACATGAGGCGAGGTATGCCAAGTTGCCACAAAAAATTCGGCGAAGATTTGGCGCTTTTGGCTGGTGATGCGCTTTTGAACACCGCCTACGAAGTTATGGCGGAGGCTTGCGAAAATGGCGGAAAAGGTGAAATCAAAGCCATGCGCCACATAGCAGCTTCGGCGGGTGTTCACGGCATGATAAACGGCCAGGTGAGGGATATTAAATTGTCATCTTGTAAAAGCGCAGATGAAAGCAAACTTCTTGCCCTAATAGAGCAAAAAACCATGGCTCTTATAATGACTGGAGTAGTGAGCGCAGCATATGTTTCCAATGCGGATTTTGAGGTTGTTTCTTCTCTTGAGCGCTTTGCGTATAACCTCGGAATAGCCTTCCAAATACGCGATGACTTTGAAGACGAAGAGCAAGACAACGCCGCGGAGCGCGTAAGTCCCAATTTTATAAACACTTTGGGAAAAGAAGCGGCTCGCGCGAGAATGAACTCTTGCGTTAAAGAGGCTTACAATGTTTTGGAAAAATACGAGAATAATGAATTTATAAAAGGATTGCTTGACTATTTGTTTGACGGCAATAGATGAAAAGGAAAAAACAATGACGTATCTTGATAAAATATCTTCTCCGGAAGATGTGAAAAAATTAAATACGTTTCAGCTAAATGAACTTTCAGAAGAAATAAGGGCCTTTCTTATAGACAACGTAATGAGAAACGGAGGCCATTTGGCTTCAAACCTCGGCGTTGTGGAACTTACGCTCGCCCTTATGAAAACATTTGACTTTCCGAAAGATAAATTGATTTTTGACGTGGGGCACCAGTGCTACGTGTACAAACTTCTCACGGGAAGAAAGGACAAGTTTTCAACGCTCAGAAGATTTGGCGGAATTTCGGGATTTCCCAAAACTTCGGAGAGCATTTACGATTGCTTTGATGTAGGGCACGCGAGTACGTCAATCTCGGCGGCGGTAGGTATGGCGCGTGCGCGCGACATTGCCGGAACCGATGAAAATATCGTTGCCCTTATAGGTGACGGCGCTCTCACGGGCGGCCTTAGCTTTGAGGCTTTGAACGACGTGGGACTCAGAAAAACAAAAATGATAATCGTTTTAAACGATAACGAAATGTCCATACAAAAAAATGTCGGCGGCCTTTCCGCCCATCTTTCGAAACTAAGGGTAAATTCAAGGTATATAAACACCAAAACCGGTATAAAAGAATTTATATTGCGCTTCGGAACTGCTGGAAAAATAGCCGAAACTATATTGAAAAAAGCAAAAAATCGGTTGAAATATGCCACAATTGCCGCCCCGCTTTTTGAAAATTTGGGACTTACCTACATAGGTATCATAGACGGCAACAATATCACAGAACTTCGCAGTGCTTTAAATCAAGCGAAAAATGTCGACGGGCCGGTGCTTATTCATACATTTACCAAAAAAGGCCTCGGCTACAAAGCCGCCGAGGAAAATCCCAGTAAATATCACGGTATAAACAGTAGCACCGTTAGAATTTCCAAAGACGAGTTTAAATATGACGATGCATTTTCGGTTATAATGAATTCTCTTGCCGAAAATAACAAAAATTTGGTTGCAATAACCGCGGCAATGACTTCCGGTTGCGGACTTTCGGAGTTTTCAAAAAGATATCCCGACAGGTTTTTTGACGTGGGAATTGCCGAAGAACATGCCGTTACAATGGCGGCCGGAATGTCAACCAAAGGAATAGTGCCCGTTTTTTCGGTGTATTCCACGTTTTTGCAAAGGTCTTATGACCAAATAGTGCATGATGTGTGCTTGCAAAATCTTCATGTGGTTTTTGCCGTGGGTCATGCCGGGGTAACGGGCGAAGACGGCGAAACTCATCAGGGTCTTTTAGACCTTACCATGCTTTCGCATATTCCTAATATGACGGTTCTTGCGCCGTCGTGTTACAATGAGTTTAAAGATATGCTTTTATATGCCGTTAACGAGTGTAAAACGCCCGTTGCGGTGCGATATCCCAAAAGTGGAGTAACATTTAGAGAGTGCGAAACTTTCGTTCCAGGAAAAGGCGAAAAAATCGCAAACGGCAAAGACGTTATGATTTTGTCTTGCGGAAGAATGACCGATACCGCAATAAAAGCGGCATTACTTCTTGAAAAACACGGTATTTTCTCTTCCATTGTAAACGTAAGAAGCGTAAATCCATTTGACCGTGAGCTTGTGGAAAAAACGGCGGAGGACAAAAAACTTGTTGTTTCGCTTGAAGATAATATTATAAGCGGCGGGATGGGCGAGCATATATTTTCAAAGTGCAATATAAATGCTAAAAAAATTGTTTTGGGCTTTGATACTTGCTTTGTTAAACAGGGCAAGCAAAGTGAACTTATAAAATTACACCGTCTTGAAGCAAATTCCGTTTGCGACAGGATTTTAAAGGAGTTAAACATAAATGCCTGAAAGACTTGACGTAGAACTTGTAAACAGAGGCTTGGTGGAAAGCCGCGAAAAGGGCAGAGCGCTTATTATGGAGGGCGCGGTTTATATAAACGGTCAAAAAGCATATAAGGCCGGAGATAAGGTGAAAGACGGCATGCAAATAGAAATTCGCGGGGCAAAACTTAAATATGTGAGCCGCGGTGGATTGAAGCTTGAAAAGGCCTTGGACGTGTTTCCCATAGAACTTAAAGATTGCGTTTGCATGGATATCGGAGCCTCCACCGGCGGATTTACCGATTGCATGCTCCAAAACGGCGTGGCAAAGGTTTATGCGGTAGATGTGGGTTACGGCCAGCTTGCATGGAAATTAAGAAGTGACGAGCGAGTTGTAAATCTTGAAAGAACGAATATAAGATATCTGGATTTCGACATTGTAAACGAGAATATGGATTTTGTTTCCACAGACGTTTCTTTTATATCGCTAAGTCATGTTCTCCCCGTTGCTCACAGCATTTTAAAAGATGGCGGGCAAATGGTTGCTCTTATAAAGCCGCAGTTTGAAGCAGGGCGCGAACAGGTGGGAAAAAAAGGCGTAGTGCGCGACATCGAGGTGCACAGAAGCGTTGTTGAAAAAATAACCGCCATGGCTTTTGACATGGGATTTTCGGTTCGCGGCATAGATTTTTCACCCATTAAAGGCCCCGAGGGCAATATAGAATTTTTAATGTATATCACAAAAGACGACGAGCACGTAAATTGTGCTACTGAAGATGCCGTAAATACGGTAACGGAAAAAGCGCATCTTATTTAATTTGCGAGGTGATTACAATGGACGGCAAAAACAACGGAATTAAAAAAGTCGGCGCCAAAAATCAGCATGCCGGGCATCGCGAACGAATGAGAGAAAAGTTTGTAAAAGGCGGCATAGATATTTTCAGCGACCATGAGATTTTGGAGTTTTTATTGTACTATTGCCATGCGCAGAAAAACACCAATCCCATTGCGCATGACCTTATAGAGCATTTTCAAAGTCTCAATGCCGTGTTTGATGCTTCGATAGATGAACTTTCGGAAGTGAAAAATGTTAAAGGGCGCACGGCTACGCTTATCGCCTTTATTACACAGCTTATAAGAAGGCTTGAAGTGGATCGCATAGGTAAAAGAATAGTTTTGAACAACACCTTTGCCGTGGGTGATTATTGTTGCTCGGTGCTTGGGTTAAATCAGAATGAAAAGCTTATAATGCTGAGTCTTGACAGTTGCAACAGGCTCATAGCAACGGATTTTATAAGCGAGGGGAGTTCCAACGAAGTGCTTGTGGATATACAAAAGATTTTAAGATGTGCCATTTTGAGAAAGGCTCATTGCGTTATCCTTGCTCACAATCATCCGGGCGGATTTTTAAATCCGTCGCCCGAAGATATAGATGCCACAAATAAGGTGGGTCAGCTTCTCGATATATTGGGTATAACGCTTTTGGATCACATACTTTGTTTTTACAAAAGCTTTTCAAGTCTTGCCGAAAGAAAACTTTTGGATTATTGAATAAATATCCACCTGCATAGCGGGTGGTCAGACTGTCGAAGAACCCGAATTTGCGTTAAGCAAAAAACGGGTTCTTCTTCATAGATGAAAGATTCATCAAAAAACAAGCAATTCGGAAGGGGGATTATTTCCCTTCCATTTCCATTTTGCAAGCTTTTTAAATCAGCGGTTCT
>CAZSIY010000136.1:0-4912 GCA_964606825.1 uncultured Oscillospiraceae bacterium
GACATGGAATACAACGTTGCGGACGAGAGCCGAGTTGTAAAAATTGAAGATGACAACGTGGATTTTCAAACAGCGGCAATGAGCTTTATTTCGTCGTTCCCCATGGCGGCAATTCGCAAAACGCGCCTCGAAATGGGCGAAAGTGCCATTGTTATGGGCCTCGGAATTTTGGGCATGATAGCCGTTAAACTTTTGCGCGCGGCGGGCGCTTGCCCTATAATTGCGGCAGACCCCAACCCGAAAAGGCGTGAAATTGCCCTTGAAAACGGAGCCGACTACGCCTTTGACCCGTTCGAAGAGGATTTTGCCGAAAAGGTTAAAAACGCAACAAACGGCGGAGCGAAAGTTGCCATAGAAGTTACGGGAGTGGGCGCGGGATTTAACGAAGTGCTCGACTGCATGGCTCGTTTCGGAAGAGTTGCGCTTTTGGGTTGTACAAGAAATTCCGATTTTACGGTTGATTACTACAAAAAAATCCACGGGCCGGGAATAACGGTTATAGGAGCGCACACCTTAGCAAGGCCCGAAACGGAGTCGCATCCCGGCTGGTTTACCCACAGAGATGACATTGCCGCGGCTCTTAAAATGTGTGCAATGGGCAGAATTTGCCTTTCAAACATTGTGCAAGAGGTTCACAAACCCGAAGAGTGCGCCGAAGTTTACAACCGTTTGATAAACGACAAAGATTTCCCCGTGGCAGTTCAATTTGACTGGAGAAAATAAAGGAGCTAAGAAAAGTGAAAAAAATTAAAATCGCACAAATAGGCTACGGCCACGACCACGCAACGGGCGCGCTCGGCACAGCAAAACTTTTAAGCAACATATACGAAGTTGTGGGCATAGCTCCCGTAGAAGAAGACAAGTTCAATTTGAAGCGTTTTGCAAGCCTTGAAAACGACACATACAAAGACGTTAAAAAAATGACGGTAGAAGAAGTGCTGAACTACCCTGATCTTGATGCTGTTTTTATAGAAACCGAGGACCGTGCGCTTACAAAATATGCCCTTATGGCGGCAAAAAAAGGCCTCCACATACACATGGACAAACCCGGCGGCATAGATCAAGCCGAATTTGACGAACTTATAGACACGGTAAAGGCGAAAAACCTCGTTTTCCACACTGGCTACATGTACCGCTACAACCCTGCGATAATTCAGCTTAAAGAAAACATTAAAAACGGAAAACTAGGCGAAATTATTTCCGTGGAGGCGCAAATGAATTGCTACCACTCGCTCGACAAGCGCGACTGGCTCGGAAATTACCCCGGAGGCATGCTGTACTTTTTGGGTTGCCACATGGTGGATTTGGTGTATTCGATAATGGGCGAACCCGAGGAAATTATCCCCTTAAACTGCTCATCGGGCATCGACGGCACAAAGTCCGAGGATTTCGGCATGGCTGTTTTTAAATACAAAAGAGGCATGTCTATTGCAAAGAGCACCGCAATAGAAGTGGGCGGATTTAACCGCCGCCAGCTCGTTGTAATAGGCACAAAGGGCACGGTGGAGCTTTGCCCGATTGAAAGATTTACAGAAGCAAAAGAGGGCGTACTCAGTATGCTTACAACTGGAATAAAAGAGCGCTTTGACTCGCAAAACTGGGATGACAACGGCAGATATCACGAAATTGAGCCTGTGGGAAGATACGATGCAATGATAAGAGCGTTTGCATCTTACGTGAGAAAAGAAAAGGAAAACCCCTTTGATTACGAATATGAAAGAACTCTTCACAAAGTTATTTTGAAAGCTTGCGGAAAAGAGGTATAAAATGCAGAAAAAAGTTTTGCTCATAGGCGGCTCCGGAACTCTCGGAAGTTACGTTACTCATTATCTTTTAAAAGACATCTGTAAAATTGACGTAATATGCCTCGAAGACAATGTTTACACAAAAAAAGTGCATTATTTCAAGGCTAATGCCGATTTTACGTTTTTGAAAGAATTTTTAAAAAACCGCCATTACGATGCGATTGTAAATTTCATCATTTACGAAAATGCCGAAAATTACAAACCGATACACGAATTTCTTTGTTCGAAAACAGAGCAATTGGTATTTTTGTCGTCATACAGAGTTTACGCCGACGAAGAGCACCCGATAACCGAAAACGCGCCGCATCTTTACGACGTTATAAAAGATGAGCGCTTTTTAGAAGAAGACAACTACGCAGTTCCGAAGTCAAAATGCGAAAAGTACATTCTTTTTGAGAGCAAGGCGAAAAACTGTACGATAGTGCGCCCGGTAATTTCTTTTTCGGACAAGCGCTACGACATTGTTTTTCCCTTATCCCAAAGCGAAATATCCGAACACATCGAAAAAAACACGCCTGTTTTTCTGCCTAAAGAAGCTCAAAATCTCACTGCAGGCCTTGACTGGGCAAAAAATTCGGGAAAAATAATAGCTGCGCTTTTGTTCAAAAAAGAAGCTCTCGGCGAAGCATTTACCGTTTCTTCCGCGCAAAACTTAACGTGGGGCGAAATCGCGAATATATATACCGAAAAAGCCGGCCTTAAATTCAAGTGGATAAGCACGGAAGAATATATTGATTTAAATCCGTACTTAAAAGAAAACCCGTGGATTATTATTTACGACAGGCTTTTCAATCGCACCGTAGACAACAGCAAGGTGCTAAAAGTAACGGGGCTTTCCAAAAATGATTTTTACAGCATAAAACACGGAATAGAGCACGAATTGAAAAATGTTTTAAAATGAAAGAATGGCGGAGCACCCCAAACGAGGTGTTCCGCCATTCTTTGTATTATGTAACAAATGCCGAGCTCGGTACCGAAAAAATTGCAAAAATCATCTATTTATTGCGATAAACGGCTATTTCATAAGCTCTGAACTCATCGCCGCTATCTGCGTAGTTCGACAAAATCTTTTCGCCGCTCAAATATTTTTTGTCAATTGCACACGGATTTTCAAAATTGCACACAACATTAAAAATTTCGTTTTCAAAACTTCTTTCGTACACAAAATAATCATCGTCGATATTTGACAGTACTTTAAACTCGCCTTTTCTGAAAGCTGCGTTGTCTTTACGCAACTTCAAAACTTCTTTATAGAATTTATGGATTGACTTATCGGATTTCAAGTCGTTTTCGAGATTTATTTCCGCCCCTCTGCTGTGCAAGGGTATCCAGGGTTTTGACTCAGAAAAGCCGAAATTTTCGGAATTATCCCACGCCATAGGTCGGCGGGGATTGTCGCGGCTTCCGAAGTTAATCATTTTCATGGCTTCTTCTTTTGTTTTACCGCTTTTTATAAGTTCATCATACTCGTTTATGCATTCAACATCGTCAAAAAATGAAATATCGTCATATTCCGAGCCGGTCACGCCAAATTCCTGACCTTGATAAATAAAGGGAACGCCTTTTAAGAAATACATCATCGTTGCGATGCACGTTGCGGTTTCGTAGCGAAGCTCTTTATCATTTCCCATTCTCGAAATAAGCAAATTTTGGTCGTGATTATCGGTAAAAATCGAATAGAGCAAATCCTGTTCTTGCGTAAGAGTTTGCCACTTAACCAAAATATTTCTAAGCTCTTTCAGAGAGTCGTTTCGTCTTGTCCACTTGTCTACTCTTCCGCACCCCTGGTGTTCAAACTGGAAAATGGTTGAAAGTTCGCCTCTGTCTTCGCCCACATGGTGTTTCATTTCATCTATGTCTTCCGTCCAGCACTCACCTACGGTAAAGATATCTTTTGTTTTTTCTCTGCCGAAAAGGGCGTTTATGTATTTATGCAAATTGGGGCCGAAACAGTTTTTGTTGCCTTCAAAATCCTTTGATATCTGGTCGATAACATCGCAGCGGAAGCCGGCAACGCCTTGGTCTATCCAAAAATCGACAACATCTTGCATTTCTTTTACAACTTTCGGGTTATCCCAATTGAGGTCAGGTTGCTGAACCGTGTACGAATGTAGATAATACTGTTTGCGGAGCTCGTCATACTGCCAAACGGAGCCGCCGAAGCTCGCCTGCCAATCGTTTACCGGTTTATCGTACCAATAGTAATAGTCGCTGTAAGGGTTGTCTTTGGATTTGCGCGACTGTTTAAACCATTCGTGCTCGGAAGAGGTGTGATTGGGCACCAAATCCATAATGAGTTTCATATTTCTTTTATTCATTTCAGAGATTAGATTTTTTATATCGTCAAAGGTTCCGAATTCGTCCATTATATTGCGATAATCCGAAATATCATACCCGTTATCGTAGTTGGGGCTTTTGTAGCATGGGCAAAGCCAAATTGCATTTATGCCCAAATCGCGCAGATAATCGAGTTTTTCGATAATTCCGTTTATATCGCCTATTCCGTCGTTATTTGAATCATTAAAGCTACGCGGATAAATTTGATATATTACCAAATCCAAAAAGCTCTCGTGCTTGCTGTTCATAAAATTTCTCTCCTTCTCTTATTTTTTCACCATATTCGCCGCTTCCAGAGCTTCGTAATACGCGCTGTACACGCCTCCGCAAAGAGCTTCGATGAGATTTTCGTCCACATGCACAAACCATTTTCCCACTGGGTCATAGTACATGGCGATTTCCACTTCGCCGGTGCGCTTTTTTACGTCTTTTCCACTCAAATACTCGTCGCTTACGGTTATCATTTGTTGCGACAAAATGGCGTTTAGCTCGCTGTCGGAAAGTTTTTCGTCAGCCTCGGCGTTTTCCGCGGCGGCATTGTAAGCGGCGGCAGACTCCGCAAGCTCCTTTCCCACGGGTGACAAGTCCAACGTGGTAATTTTCGTTATAAAATGTATTTCGCTCTCGCCTACAACCTTTGAGCTTTCAATGTCGTATTCAAGAGATTTAAAAAGCGCGTCGTGAATTTTATACGCCGCAAAATTTTCTTCGTTAAAATTTCCGTTCGTTTTTAAAAAATCGTATCCGCTGTCGGTTTCGGCAACATATTT
>CAZSIY010000137.1:0-4861 GCA_964606825.1 uncultured Oscillospiraceae bacterium
GCATAGAGAGTAACCGCCTTTGTTACCTTAGACGAAAAATCATACTCGGTTTTTAAATCTTTATCGACATACCAACCGGCGAAGGTGTAACCTTCTTTTGTGGGGTCGGCAGGCTCGGACACGGTATCATTTTTATTTACTTTAACACTTGCGATTTCACTGCCTCCGCCGGTATCGAACTTAACGGTGTAGGTAGTGTTTCCGCCACCGCCGCCACCTGAGCTCGACGGGCGGGAAGTTGAGGGTTTTGTGCCCAAATCAATTGTAACATCTTGGGGAAGAATGTCGGCTGTTTTAAGATCGCTGTCGCAAAAATGGAGCATTGTTACCTTAAAATCAACGTCGCCGTACTGACCCGAATTTCTGCTGAGTTTAACGGTTGCGAGAAGGCCCTCTTTTTCCGTCAAAGCATCTGCGCCGAGCTCTTCGCCCGACTGAGCGAACCAAGCAATTCCGGTATCGGAAGAAACAAATGAACCTGTAAGAAGTTCCGATGATGCGCTTGAAAACGACATTTTATCCGTGTCGTAGGTATATTTTACGGTAACTGCCGCAAGGTCTTTGAGACCCTCCGGAAGTTCGGAAACGGTGATATCGAGAGTGATATCGTCATCTGTACGATTTGCATTTTTTATTTCTGCGGTTGCCGCAGCGAATGCCGTTACGGAAAGCATAAGGCAAAGCACAACAGACAACACTGCTATAACTGACTTTTTCATATGTTTTCTCCCTGTTAAAATTTAAATTGTTATGTCTTTTTGCCAATTCGGACAACACCGCTAAGCGACGTTGTCCGAATTATGCAAAGTATTTAATGTCTTTTGGATGCGTGATATATCACGCGGGAATTAATTTGCGGAACCCGAGAGTTTGAACTCTACGTTCTGTCCTGCCGCACGTCTTGCAACGAGAAGGGCATCTGCCGCATCAACAACGCCGTCGCCGTTTACGTCACAAAGGAGCAACATGTAGGGATCTGCAAGGATTTCGGAAACGCTGTCGTTATCTGTAATATTTGCCGAAACTTTGTTTATAAGGTAAGCATCATCGGCAACGACACCGCTTTCGTTTCCTGTAACGGAACCGAGAACAACGTCTTCGGATTTAGAGTTTTCGTCTACAACAATATCTGCTTCGTCGATATCCTCTGTTGTAACAACGATATATGTTACCGAACCGTCGGCATTTGTAAACATGTGAGCTTCAACGCCGTCAACGGTAACTTTAACACCGGCCTTAACATTTGTAATTTTTATAATGCGAACGTTTTTTCCGCTTACGGAAAGTCCAGTGTTTGTTGTGTTTGATACAGGTTTTTTTAGTTCTGCAATCTTCTTTTCAGCGTTTTCGAGAAGTTTGAGAGTTGCCTCTTCAACTTTTGCTTTAGCGCCGTCTGTAAGGTCTTCGTACTGAGTGCGGAGAGCTTTTACGGTATCCTCTTTGGTAAGGTCTACTTCGCCGAGAGCATTTACGGCATTTGTAAATGCGTTTGCGGCTTCAGCATCTGCCTTATCTTGTTTATCAGCTTCTTCGAGATCTGCAATCTTCTTTTCGGCAGCTTCGAGAAGTTTGAGAGTTGTCTCTTCAACTTTTGCTTTAGCACCGTCTGTAAGGTCTTCGTACTGAGCACGGAGAGCCTTTACGGTTTCCGCTTTTGCAAGGTCGACTTCGCCGAGAGCGTTTACGGCATTTGTAAATGCGTTTGCGGCTTCTGTATCTTCCTTATCCTGTTTTGCTTCTTCTTTAAGAGCCGTGATTTTTGTCACTGCGGCATTAAGTTTTGCAACTGTATCTTCGGAAACAAGAGCTTTTGCACCTGCGGTAAGTACATTGTCATAAGTATTTTTTAGGTCGTTTACTTTTTGCTCATCATCAAGAGTGAGGTCGTCGGCATTACCAAGAGCTTCCACATCGGAGGTGAATTTCTCTGCCGATGTTCTGTCTTTTTCAGCCTGGTCTGCCGCCGCTTCGAGCTCTTCAATCTTAGTTTCCGCATTCTCAAGAGTTGTCACTGTTTCGGAAGAAATCTTAGCTGTTACATTCTCAGTAAATCCATCGTACTGACTTCTCAAGTTTTTAACGGTGTTTGCATCTTCGAGAGTGAGGTTTGCAATATCGCCGTTTCCGAGAGCATTAACCGCATTTGTAAAGTCTTCGGCGATTTTTGCATCTGCTTTTTCTTGTGCATCTGCTTTTTCGAGCTCTTTAATCTTATCTTCTGCGGCTTTAAGTTTCGCTTTGGTATCTTCGGATACTTTTGCTTGTGCGCCGGATGAAAGAGCTGTGAATTCAGCGCGGAGAGCCTCTACGTCGCCTTTTTGGTCAAGGCTTGTAACAGTGAGAGCGTCAACTTTTGCTGTGAAAGCCGCTGCCGCCGCTTCATCTTTTGCGTTTTGGTCTGCCTCGTCTTTAAGCTCTTTAATCTTATCTTCCGCGGCTTTAAGTTTCGCTTTGGTATCTTCGGATACTTTTGCTTTAGCGCCGTCGGTGAGAGCAGTAAATTCAGCGCGGAGAGCCTCTACCTCTTCTTTTTGATCAAGGCTTGTAACAGTAAGAGCGTCAACTTTTGCTGTGAAAGCCGCTGCCGCCGCTTCATCTTTTGCATCTTGATTTGCCGCCGCTTCAAGGTCTGCGATTTTTGCTTCTGCATTTGTAAGGCGAGCCAATACATCGGCCGAAACCTTAGCTTGAAGTGTTGCGCCGAGGTCGTCGTATGCTTTTCTTGCCGCTTCAACTGCCGCCTTGTTTTCAAGGGTAATGCTGTCTGCCGCGGGAAGAGCGTTAATCTTTTCAACTACTGCATCTACCTTTTCCTGGTCGGGATCGGGTTGGTCGCCGGTTGCTTTAGATACAAGCTGAACAGCTTTTGTTTCCTGGTCTTTTCCGGCATTGCCTATAAGTTTCTGAACTTTTGCATTTTTAAGTGTCACGCATTTAGAAATATCCGCAATATCTTTTAATGCTGTGAATATAACTTTTCCGGCAACTGCTGTTGTTGCGTTATATATATCACTCTCAGAATCAATTGAATATCCGTTACCGCTCAATATCGTGGAACCAAACAACTTATGTGATGAATTGGTTTCATCATCTTTTACACCCTTTGTGGGTGGATCTATATATCCCAAACCATTTCCGCCATTTACATATGCCCACCACTCTGTTTCAAAGCATTTTGGATTTCTTCCACCGGATATATCAACAGTAAGTTCTGTCGAATCATACTCAAGCGAATACTGAACCATCTTAAGGTCGGCCATTGCACCATCTAACTGTATGTTAAAGATTACAGTACTACCTGCCGATACTTTTCCGTCTGTCGTGTTATCCGTTATTGTCATTGTGTAACCGGTAGTTACAGTCGGTTTGTTGTCTTTGACTTTAGATACAAGCTGAACAGCTTTTGTTTCCTGGTCTTTTCCGGCATTGCCTATAAGTTTCTGAACTTTTGCATTTTTAAGTGTCACGCATTTAGAAATATCCGCAATATCTTTTAATGCTGTGAATATAACTTTTCCGGCAACTGCTGTTGTTGCGTTATATATATCACTCTCAGAATCAATTGAATATCCGTTACCGCTCAATATCGTGGAACCAAACAACTTATGTGATGAATTGGTTTCATCATCTTTTACACCCTTTGTGGGTGGATCTATATATCCCAAACCATTTCCGCCATTTACATATGCCCACCACTCTGTTTCAAAGCATTTTGGATTTCTTCCACCGGATATATCAACAGTAAGTTCTGTCGAATCATACTCAAGCGAATACTGAACCATCTTAAGGTCGGCCATTGCACCATCTAACTGTATGTTAAAGATTACAGTACTACCTGCCGATACTTTTCCGTCTGTCGTGTTATCCGTTATTGTCATTGTATACCCATTGCCATCGGCAAACACAAAGCCTGACGGCAACAACATAAACATAAAGGTAAGTACAAGCAACATAGACATAATCTTTGCTATGCGGCTGTTACCAAATGATCTCATTATAAATTCCTCCGTTCAAAATAAGTACTGTTTTAAAAACAAGGTCACTTAGAATTTACAGGCAATTTAACACCGCTTAAGAAATAATCAATTATAGCACTCGCATCAGAGGCATCAACTGAATTACTTGCATCAACATCAGCTGCCTGTACGCCATATGCATAAACTTCATCGGTATTTTTGTCGTAAAAAGCTGCACCATTTAAGAAATTGTCAATAATAGCGCTTGCATCCGAGGCGTCTACCGCACCGTCGTTATTAACATCGCCATATTTAAAGTTTGCGGGTTCTTCGGGGTTGCCGGAAGAACCGCTGTCTCCATCGCCTGTTCCCTGTTCTTCAACGAGTTTGCTCATGGGAGATGAATTTGCTGTCATAGACTCATAACCGGAATAAACCACTACATTACCGCTGAGGCCCTCAACACTGAAAGTATATGTTGCTGTTCCTTCGGTTGCGGTTGCCTGGTCAATATAGAAGATAGCATCTTCGTTTTGGTCAAGTTTTGAGAGATCTGTTCCCGATTTTACAACCAGGAGAGTAGATTCTTCGTTTGCGGAAAGTCCGCTTACGGTAGCGGTGACATTATTGCCGCTTTTTGCGACATTGAGAGCGGGATCTGCCATTGCCGTTACAGACAAAAGCAAAGTTGTCGCTGCGGTTGCCGCTAATACTTTGCATACCTTTTTCATAATAATCCTCCGTTTTAACAATTCAGGTCATACTCCGACCCACCTATACATTTGTAATTATAAAACAAATCCGAAACAAATTCAATAGTTTATTATTAAAATTTATGTGAATTTTATTGTTTCGTTAAATTGAACAAAACGGAATTGCTTTTTTGTGCATTAATGCAATTTTAA
>CAZSIY010000138.1:0-4815 GCA_964606825.1 uncultured Oscillospiraceae bacterium
TACGATGTTTCGATAGAATATGCCGACAAGGCGTAAAACAAAGAAGTAAAATTACATTTGATAAACGAGAACAAAGATAAAGTTACCGCTTGGACATTAAAAGGCGGCAACTGGGTAAAAACAAAAATTTCTTCGCGCGGAAAATATGTGATTTTAAAAACGGATAGTTTAAGCACTGCCGTGTGCCTTAAGTATTCGAAAAATTCTCATGTTGTGCTTAAAATTGCACTTGCGGTGCTTGTTGTCGCCACGGTTGCGGGCGCTTTTGCGGTGAAGAAGAGAAAATATAAATAATTTTTATTTTGCTTGACATGCTATCTCGCCGTGCAAATGCGATTGGCTCATTTTCAGCACCACAAGAAAACCTTTGGCAATGTGATAAAATCGTCCATTTCATAAGGCTCCCCTTGTCTAAAGGGGAGCAGTCTGCGTTAGCTGACTGAGGGGATCCCCCCATCAAAAAACCAACACACGGGCGTATAATATCCGCCCACATTTATTTTCACGAAAAGTTTTATTCATGCATTATGCAAATGAGACAGAGAAAGTTTACACAAAATATGATATTTTTTTCGTTTTTGGTATTGACATAAAGCGGTTTTGATATTATAATATTTTTGTGCCCGAGGTTTAGTTTAACTAAACTTAAATTTTACTATTAAAAACTCGGAACGAAAAAGATGGAAATTTCGGAGGGAGGAACAAGTGTGCACAATAGGTGCGCACCCGGATATCAATGGAAATCGGCGAAAAATTAAAACGTCTGAGAATAAAAAACAACCTTACGCAAGAGGAACTTGCCGATAGGTGCGAACTTTCAAAGGGATTTATATCTCAAATAGAAAGAGAGCTGGCATCGCCGTCCATATCGACGCTTTCCGACCTTCTTCAGTGTTTGGGAACCGACCTTAAAGACTTTTTCAACGATGCCGCGGACGATAGCGTTGTTTTCACAAGCGACGACGTGTTTGTAAAGCAAAACAAAGAGGACGGCAATACAATCGAGTGGATAGTGCCAAACTCTCAAAAACACGACATGGAGCCGATTATGATAACTCTTGCCCCCGGCGGAAAATCATATGTTGACGACCCTCACGAAGGAGAAGAATTTGGCTTTGTGATGGGCGGCAGTGTGTATTTGCATTTGGGTAGCAGGAAACTGCGCGTGAAAAAGCACGAGAGCTTTTACTACAAGGCAACCCAGGTGCATTATTTGGAAAACGCGGGCAAAACGGAAGCCAAACTTATTTGGATTTCCACACCTCCCAACTTTTAATGAAATTTCGGAAAGGATATTGAAAATGAGCCATCTTATAGAACTTTTAAATGTGTGCAAAAACTTTGACGATAACGAAGTTCTCAAAAACATAAATTTGTATATAGACAAAAACGAGTTTGTTACGCTCCTCGGCCCCAGCGGTTGCGGAAAATCAACGATTTTAAGAATTATTGCGGGTTTTGAAGACGCCACAAGCGGCGATGTTCTCTTTGACGGCAAGAGCATTTTAAAAGTGCCGCCTTATGAGCGCACAGTAAACACTGTGTTTCAAAAATACGCTCTGTTTCCGCATTTAAATGTTGCGGATAACATAGCTTTCGGCTTGAAACTTAAAAAAATGAGTTCTGCCGAAATAAACAAAAAAGTCTGTAAGATGCTCGAACTTGTGAATTTGAGCGGATTTGAAAAAAGGACTATTACCTCGCTTTCGGGCGGCCAACAGCAGAGAGTTGCCATTGCGAGAGCTCTTGTAAACGAGCCTCAAGTGCTCCTTCTCGACGAACCCCTTGCGGCTCTTGACTTAAAACTTCGCCAGGGCATGCAATTAGAGCTTAAAAATATGCAAAGAGAGCTCGGAATTACATTCATTTACGTTACCCACGACCAGGAAGAGGCGCTTACAATGTCAGACACGGTGGTTGTAATGCGCGACGGCACAATTCAGCAAATAGGAACACCTACCGACATATACAACGAGCCAAAAAACGCTTTTGTAGCTGATTTTATAGGAAAAAGCAATATAATTCCCGGAATTATGAAGTCAGATTGTGTTGTGAATATAGACGGTGTGGACTTTGAGTGCGTAGACAAAAATTTCGGCGAAAACGAGCCTGTTGATGTGGTTGTGCGCCCTGAGGACATCTACCTTGTAGAGCCCGACAAGGGTAAAATTTCGGGCGTGGTGGAGTCGGCGATATTTAAAGGCGTTCACTATGAAATGTTTGTTCACACAGATGACGGTCAAAAGTGGATTGTTCACGACACAAACCTCTTTGACGTGGGCACAAAAGTTGGAATTATAGTAAAACCTTTTGACATACACGTAATGAAAAAATCGTTATAGGGGGGGAGCACATTGTACAAAAAATATCTTTCTTTTCCCCATCTTGCCTGGCTTGCGCTTTTTGTAATAGCACCCATTGTGTTGGTTTTGCTATACAGCGTAAACGTGCTTACGAACGGCGGTCAAGGTGCGTTTTCTCTTGAAAATTACGTGAATTTTTTTGACGTTACATACATGAAAATATTTGCCTATTCGCTTTGGATTGCCCTTTTGAGCACGTTTTTCTGCCTTCTTCTCGGCTATCCAGTGGCGTATATTCTGGCAAAACGCGAAAAAGAGCGCATCGCCTGCGGCAAAAAAAGCAGTACGATGTTTATGCTCTTTGTAATGCCAATGTGGATGAACATGATGCTGAGAACCTATTCCTGGCTTACAATACTTGAATCAAACGGCCTTTTAAACACACTTCTCGGATTTTTCGGGCTTCCCAAGGCAAACATACTCTACACCTCTTCAGCGGTAACGCTCGGCATGGTGTATGACTTTATTCCCTTTATGATACTTCCGCTTTACTCGGTTCTTGCCAAAATAGACGACAGCCTCAAAGAGGCGGCGGAGGATTTGGGTGCAAATCCCTTTAAAGTGTTTATGAGGGTAACTTTTCCTTTGAGCCTTCCCGGCGTTGCATCGGGAATAACCATGGTGTTTTTGCCGTCGATTACAACTTTTTACATATCAAACATTTTCGGCGGCGGGCGTATAATGCTTATAGGAAACCTTATAGAACAGCAGTTCCTTGTGGCAAACAACTGGAACTTCGGTTCGGCAATATCGATACTTATGATGATATTGGTGTTCGCTTCCATGAAGATAATGAATTTATTTAATAAAGGCAATCAGCAGATGGCCATGTTTTAGGCGGTGAGAAAGCAAAGTGAAAAGTAAAATTAAACACGCGCTTGAAAGCGTGTATCTGTATTTGATATTTATATTTTTGTATGTTCCTATTGCCGTGCTTATTGCGTTTTCGTTCAATGAGTCAAAGTCAAGAGGCGTGTGGGGCGGATTTTCGCTTAAATGGTACGCTCAAATGCTAAACGATGCCCAGCTCCTTGCGGCTCTTCGAAACACAATTATTGTGGGCGTTTTGTCGGCGGTGATATCCTGCGTTATAGGCACAGCGGCGGCTATCGGCATACAGGGGTTTAAGAAAAAGAAAGTCCGCAACATAATAATGGAAATAACAAACGTTCCCATGGTGAGCAGTGAGCTTGTTATCGGCGTTTCGCTCATGATACTTTTTATCGCCCTGGGCATTCCGCGCGGCATGTTTACCATGCTTCTTGCACACATAACTTTTAACATACCTTATGTTATACTTTCGGTTACGCCGAAACTTGTAACCTTAGACCCAAACCTTTACGAGGCGGCAATAGATTTGGGCGCACGCCCGTGGTACGCTTTTCGCCATGCGGTAATGCCGGAGATAATGCCCGGCATAATAAACGGCTTGCTTTTGAGCTTTACGCTCTCAATAGATGATTTTGTAATAAGCTTTTTTACCACGGGAAACGGCGTGAGCAACCTGTCTATTTACGTCTATTCCACGGCAAAGAGACTAAACCCGAAGATAAACGCGCTTTGCGCCGTGATGTTTGTGGTGATAATGACAATGCTTTTTATAATAAGCAAGCGAACTTCAAAAGATAAAGAAAATAACGTTCTTATAAATTAGGAGGAGAGAAATGAAGAAATTTTTGTGTTTGGTGTTGGCGGTGGTAATTCTCACATCTTTTGCCGGTTGTGGAGAAAAAAAGAACGTGATAAATATTTACAACGTGGGTGACTATATAGACGAAGAGGTTATATCACTTTTCGAAAAGGAGAACCCTGATATCAAGGTAAACTACGAAACGTATTTTACAAACGAAGAGATGTATATTAAAGTAAAAAACAAGAGCAGTGCTTACGACGTGGTGTTTCCCTCCGACTATATGGTGGAGAGAATGGCATCGGAAGGACTTCTTGAAAAAATCGACTATAACAACATTCCCAACATGAAAAACATAGGAAAACAGTATTTAAACCTATCCTATGACCCGAACTGCGAGTATACGGTGCCCTATATGTGGGGTACAATGGGTATAATGTACAACAAAACCATGGTTGACGAAAAAGACATGGACAGTTGGGATGCAATATACGACAAAAAATATTCCGGTAAAATTTTCATGCTCGACAGCGAACGCGATGCCATAGGCATTACTATGAAAATGCTCGGATATTCCATGAACAGCAAAGACGACGGTGAGCTTGCCAAAGCGAAAAAGGCTCTTATTGCCCAAAAGCCGCTTGTTCAAGCTTATTGCGGCGACGAGGGAAAAGACAAGATGATTGCCGAAGAGGGTGCGCTTACAATTGCCTGGTCGGGCGATGCGTTCTATTGCATGGATTTAAACGAAAATCTTGCGTACAGTATTCCCAAAGAAGGCTCAAATCTTTGGTTTGACGCAATGGTAATCCCCGTTACAAG
>CAZSIY010000139.1:0-4792 GCA_964606825.1 uncultured Oscillospiraceae bacterium
ACCTTGAAACAGCGCCTATTCCCACGGTTGTAAAAGCCGACGGATTGGCTCTCGGAAAAGGCGTAATAATAGCCGCCACCAGGCAGGAAGCCAAAGATGCCGTTCGCTCTATGATGGAAGACAAAATTTTCGGAAACAGCGGAAATCAGGTTGTTATAGAAGAATTTTTGGAAGGCCCCGAGGTTTCGGTTCTCTCGTTTACAGACGGAAAAACCGTTGTGCCCATGATATCTTCAATGGACCACAAAAGAGCTCTTGACAATGACGAGGGCTTAAATACAGGCGGAATGGGCACCGTTGCCCCCAACCCCTATTACACAAAAGAAATCGCAAAAGAGTGCGAAGAGAAAATATTTATCCCCACAATCCGTGCAATGGAAAGCGAGGGAAGAAAGTTTAAAGGTTGCCTCTATTTTGGACTTATGCTCACAAAATGCGGCCCCAAGGTAATAGAATACAACTGCCGCTTCGGCGACCCCGAAACACAGGTTGTTTTGCCCCTTTTAAAGAGCGATCTTTTAGATGTGATGATGGCGGTAACCGAAGAGAGATTAGCCGAGCAAAAGGTTGAATTTTTCGACAATTCGGCATGCTGTGTGGTAATGGCATCAAACGGATACCCCCAAAAATATGAAACCGGCTTTGAAATAACTCTTCCC
This sequence comes from uncultured Oscillospiraceae bacterium, assembly GCA_964606825.1. GTDB lineage: Bacteria > Bacillota > Clostridia > UMGS1810 > UMGS1810 > CAKSIN01. The sequence goes on from CAZSIY010000139.1 coordinate 660, forward strand.
GAAAATCCCGACGGCGAGATTTTTGTGGCGGGAGCAAAAAAAGACGGCGCAAGGCTTCTTACGGCGGGCGGAAGAGTTCTCGGAGCAACTGCCGTTGCAAACAGCCTTGAAAATGCCATTGAAAAAGCATATTCGCTCACCGAAAAAATAAAATTTAAAAATGCGTATTGCCGCACCGACATAGGCAAAAAAGCACTTGCGGCAAAGGAGGAAAACTGATGGTTTACCGAATTTATGTAGAAAAGAAAGAAGGCCTTGCAAACGAAGCAAAGGCGCTCCTTTCCGATATAAGAAGCCTTTTGCAGATAAAAAGCGTTGAAAGCGTGCGCCTTATAAACCGCTACGACGTTGAAAACATAGACAAAGCGCTTTTTGACTACGCAAAAACAGCCGTATTTTCCGAGCCTCAGCTCGATGTGATTTCAGACGATGTATCGCTTGACGGAGCAAATGTTTTTGCCGTTGAGTATCTTCCCGGTCAGTTTGACCAAAGGGCAGACTCCGCCGCTCAGTGCATACAGATTATATCTCAGGGAGAAAGACCTTCCGTTCGCACGGCAAGAATTTATGCGATATACGGAAACGTTTCGCCCGAAGAGCTTGCGGAAATTAAAAAATATGTAATAAACCCCGTAGAGTCAAGAGAGGCTTCTCTTGAAAAATACGAAACTTTAAAAACAAACTACGAAATTCCCACCGAAGTTGAAATTTTAAACGGATTTACCGCTTTAGACGAGGACGGACTTAAAGACTTCATTGCAAAATACGGCCTCGCGATGGATATAGACGACATAAAGTTCTGCCGCGAATACTTCCTTAAGGAAAAAAGAGACCCCACCATTACCGAAATAAGAATGATAGACACCTACTGGTCGGATCACTGCAGACACACCACGTTTTTAACAACGATAGATAGCGTTTCCTTTGAAGATGAGCTTCTTCAAAAAACATACGACGAATATATAGACGTGAGAAAAACTCTCGGCCGCACAAAACCCGTAAATCTCATGGACATAGGCACAATTGCCGCAAAATATTTAAAGAGCACCGGCGACCTTGACAAACTCGACGAGTCGGAAGAAATAAACGCCTGCACCGTTAAAGTGGAAATAGAAGTGGACGGCAAAAAAGAGCCTTGGCTTCTTCTCTTTAAAAACGAAACCCACAACCACCCCACCGAAATCGAACCTTTCGGCGGCGCGGCAACATGCATCGGCGGAGCTATTAGAGATCCCCTTTCGGGAAGAGCCTACGTATACGGCGCAATGCGCGTAACGGGCGCGGCAAATCCTTTAAAGAGTGTTTCGGAAACGATGAAAGGCAAACTTCCTCAAAGAAAAATCGTTACCACAGCAGCGGCTGGATATTCCTCTTACGGAAACCAAATAGGCCTTGCCACTGGTATTGTAGATGAAATATATCACGACGGCTACGCCGCAAAGAGAATGGAAATAGGCGCTGTTGTGGGAGCCGCTCCCGCAAAGAACGTAAGAAGAGAATGCCCTGCCCCCGGCGACACGGTAATACTTCTCGGCGGAAAAACGGGAAGAGACGGTTGCGGAGGAGCTACGGGTTCTTCAAAATCCCACACCTTAGACTCCCTCGAAACATGCGGTGCCGAGGTGCAAAAGGGTAATGCTCCCGAAGAGAGAAAGCTCCAGCGGCTATTTAGAAACGAAAAGGCTTGCCGCATGATAAAAAGATGCAACGACTTCGGCGCCGGCGGCGTTTCAGTGGCAATAGGCGAGCTTGCCGACGGCCTCGACATAGACTTAAATGCAGTTCCCAAAAAATACGACGGCCTCGACGGCACGGAGCTTGCAATAAGCGAGTCGCAAGAGAGAATGGCGGTTGTTGTATCTTCCGAAGATGCAGAAGAATTTATAAAAATCGCACAAAGCGAAAACCTTGAAGCAACTCCGGTTGCCAAAGTTAAAGCCGACAAGCGACTCACCATGACATGGAACGGCAAAAACATTGTTGATATCAGCCGCGAATTTTTAAATTCAAACGGCGCTCAAAAGCACATTGATATCAAATCTCAAAAAATTATGCCGTATAAAAAAGGATTTTGCGGTGACTTTGTCGAACAATATAACAAACTGGCAGACGACCTTAACATTTGCTCAAAGAGAGGTCTTTCCGAAAGGTTCGACTCTACAATAGGCGCTGGAAGCGTGCTCATGCCCTTTGGCGGAAAATATCAGCAAACGCCCGTTCAGGCAATGGTTCAAAAAGTTTCCGTCGAAAAGGCTCATACAGATGATTGCTCGCTCATGGCTTGGGGCTACAACCCGTTTATATCCGAAAAGAGCCCCTATCACGGAGCATATTTGGCAGTGGTTGAGTCTGTTTGCAAGCTCATTGCAACAGGTGCGAAATTCGAAGACGTTTACTTAACATTCCAGGAATATTTTGAACGCCCGGGCAAAGAAGCTACCCGCTGGGGCAAGCCTCTTGCGGCACTTCTCGGAGCATTCAAGGCTCAAAAAGAGCTCAAAATCGCCGCTATCGGCGGTAAAGACTCAATGAGCGGATCCTTTGAAGATTTAGACGTTCCGCCGACACTCGTTTCTTTTGCGGTAACAATGGCAAAAACAAAAGACATTGTTTCCCCTGAGTTTAAAAAGGCTTCAAACCGCGTTATATGGCTCAAACCCGAGCTTGACGAAAACGGTCTTCCCAAAACGGCTTCGCTTCTTGACCTTTTTGAAAAGGTTACAAACCTCATGCGTTCCGGAAAAGCTGTTTCGTGCTACACTCCCGGCATAGGCGGTGCAGCAGAAGCGGTTATGAAAATGTGCCTCGGAAACGGCCTCGGATTTAAATATGCCGACAGTGTTTCAAATGAAGAAATATTCGGCTACGAATACGCTTCTTTCATACTTGAAGTTAAGGGAGACGACTATGAAGAGCACACTTTGGGATATGTAACGAACGACGGAAAAATTTCCCACGAGGGCGCGTCGCTTGCTCTTTGCGATTTACAAAAAGTTTACGAAGACAAGCTCGAATCTGTTTACAGTTGCAACATAGAGAGCGAAAGCAAAAAGATTGAAAACATATCTTTTGTTTCGGGCAATAAATACATATCTTCCGTAAAATGCGCAAAGCCGCGCTTCTTGATACCGGTGTTCCCGGGAACAAACTGCGAGTTTGACTCGGCAAAAGCAGTTACCGATGCGGGCGGCGAAGCGGACATTTTCGTTATAAACAATTTAAGTGCCGACGGCATTGCAAAAAGCGTTGAAAACTTTGCGAAAAAAATCGAAAATTCTCAGGTAATATTTATTCCCGGCGGATTTTCGGGCGGTGACGAACCCGACGGTTCCGGAAAATTCATTACCGCGTTTTTCAGAAACGCCGCAATTAAAGAGCAGGTTACAAAACTTCTCAAACAGCGCGACGGCCTCATGTGCGGAATTTGCAACGGCTTCCAGGCTCTTGTAAAACTCGGCCTTGTGCCCTACGGCGAAATTATAGAAACCGACGAGCACTGCCCCACGCTTACGTTTAACACAATTGGCAGACACCAGTCGAAAATTGTACGCACGAGAGTTTGCTCTGATAAGTCGCCCTGGCTTTCAAAAGTAAATGTAGGCGAAGTTTACTCCGTTCCGATATCACACGGCGAGGGAAGATTTATCGCCGAAGATGACGTGCTTAAATCGCTTATCAAAAACGGTCAAATAGCAACACAATATGTAGACCTTGCAAACAATGCAACGGACAACATACAGTTTAACCCCAACAATTCCGTATCGGCAATAGAGGGAATTATTTCTCCCGACGGCAGAGTTATCGGAAAAATGGGTCATTCGGAGCGTATCGGCGACGGACTTTACAAAAATGTTCCCGGCGAATACGACATGAAGCTCTTTGCTTCTGCAGTTGAATACTTTAAGTAATATATTCGCGTTCGGAGTTTTGCACTCCGAACGCTGAGTTCAATAGGGAAAAAAGGAGGATGAAAAATGGGATATCTTTCGGATATTGAAATTGCGCAAAATTGCGAAATGAAGCCGATAACTGAAATTGCCGCAACCGCTCACGTAGACGAAAAATACGTGGAAAATTACGGAAAATACAAGGCAAAAATCGACCTTTCACTTTTAAAAGAAACCAAAAGAGAG
>CAZSIY010000140.1:0-4751 GCA_964606825.1 uncultured Oscillospiraceae bacterium
GTGCCTATTCTGCATGGAGCGCATTTTCCGCACGATTCGTCTACGGTAAATTCGAGGAAGAATTTAGCTATGTCTACCATACATGTATCCTCATCCATAACGATAAGTCCGCCCGAACCCATCATTGAGCCGATGCTTATAAGCGAATCGTAATCAATAGGGGTATCTATAAGCGAAGCGGGTATGCATCCTCCCGAAGGACCACCTGTTTGCGCGGCTTTAAAATGCTTGCCGTTCGGAATACCGCCGCCGATATCATAAACAATTTCGCGAAGCGTAGTTCCCATGGGAATTTCCACAAGACCAGTGTTGTGGATTTTACCGCCTACGGCAAAAACTTTTGTTCCTTTGCTCTTTTCTGTTCCTATGCTTGCAAACCACTCGGAACCTTTGTTTATAATAGCTGTGATATTAGCGTATGTTTCAACGTTATTAAGAAGCGTGGGTTTTCCGAAAAGTCCTTTAACAGCGGGGAAAGGCGGTCTGGGGCGCGGCTCTCCGCGATGGCCTTCGATAGATGTCATAAGCGCTGTTTCTTCACCGCAAACAAACGCTCCGGCGCCAAGTCTTAATTCAAGGTCGAAGTTAAATCCGCTGTCAAATATATTTTCACCTAACAAGCCGTATTCTCTCGCCTGCTCAATTGCAATGTTCAAGCGATTTACCGCAATAGGATATTCGGCTCTTATATAAATATAGCCTTGGTCTGCGCCTACCGCATAAGCGGCAATTGCCATAGCTTCTATTACAGAGTGAGGATCACCCTCTAACACACTTCTGTCCATAAATGCACCGGGGTCGCCCTCGTCGGCGTTACATGCAACAAATTTCTTATCACCTTCGGCATTTGCCGTAAACTGCCATTTAAGACCGGTGGGAAAACCGCCGCCGCCTCTGCCTCTCAATCCGGAAGCTTTTATCTCGTCTATAACTTCTTGAGGTTTCATCTCGGTTAAAACTTTTCCGAGAGCCGTATATCCGCCGAAAGCTATGTATTCGTCTATGATTTCCGGGTTTATAACGCCGCAGTTTCTCAGCGCAATACGCTGTTGTTTGCTATAAAAATCAACTTCATTTAGGGATTTTATATTATCGTCGTCTACAATTGTTTCTTTGTAGAGGAGTCTTTTCACAATTCTTCCTTTTAAAAGATGTTCTTCCACAATTTCGTCTACATCATCTTCTTTAACCATGCTGTAAAAAGCACCCTCGGGATATACTATAACTATTGGGCCCAATGCGCAAAGCCCGAAGCAACCCGTTTTAATTACTTTTATTTCATCGTTGAGTCCTCTTTCAGCAAGTCCGGTTTCAAATTTTTTGATGATTTTTTCACTGCCCGATGATGTACAACCGGTACCGCCGCATACGAGGACGTGTGCTCTTGCCAATTCCATTTGAGTTTTCCTCCTTATTTAGTGTTTGCGCCGATTGTATACTCATCAACGACTTTGCCGTTTACCACTGTTTCGTTTACTATTCTTGCCGCTTTGTCCGGAGTCATTTCAACATAGGTTATTTTGCTGGCGTCCGGCATATAGACTTCCACTATCGGTTCAAATTTGCAAAGACCGATGCAACCTGTTTGCGTTACATACACTTTATCAGTGAGATTTCTTTTTTCTATCTCGTCCATGAGAGTTTTAAGGACGGGCCTTGCTCCGGCGGCAATACCGCAAGTAGCCATACCCACCACAATACGAATACTGTCGTTACCTTCTTTTCTCAAATGAACCTTTGCCAAAGTTTTGTTTCTCAATTCTTCAAGTTGAGCCAAACTTTTCATTTATACCACACCTCCATATAAAAATTCCAAATTTTCGTTTATATAGTCTTCAATCCATTTTAAAACATCTATCTCGCTCAAAGGAACTTCGTCGCCGAGCGTTTTTTTTATCACGGCGGTGGAAAATTCAAAACTTTTGTCGCAAAACTTATGGCGATACAAAAAGTTTATTTTCTCATTTGCGCTGATAAGCGCTGTTATCGTAGATGCCATATTACCAACGGGCTGTCTATCAATACTGTTGTAAACAAAGTACGCTTTAACCTCAGTACCCTCTCCCACTTCGGAGCTAATCGACAATTTTCCGCCGGTAAGCTCGCAAGCGGATTTTAAAAGAGAAAGACCCATTCCGACTTTTCTCATCGTTCTCGTAGTTTTAAAAGGATTTACAACATCACGCAAAAACTCTTCGTCCATGCCACAACCGTTGTCTTTTATTGTTATCGTCAAAAAATTTTCTTTTACATTCTCGTCAATAAAAATTCCAATGGTATCAGATCCCGCTTTTATTGAGTTTTGAGCGATATCCAAGATATGTAGTGATAATTCCGTCATTATCTTACATGTATTTTGCCAAAATGTCGTCTACGTCATCAACTGTGAGTCTTCCATAAACTTCGTCATTTACGGTAAGAACCGGAGCAAGTCCGCAAGCTCCTATGCACCTCGTGGCATCAAGGGAAAACTTGCCGTCGTCTGTACACTGACCTACATCTATACCCAATTTTTGCTTTATCTTATCGATTATGTCGCCGCTTCCCTTTACGTAGCAAGCGGTTCCGAGACAGACCGCAATTTGATATTGACCTTTCGGATATATTGAAAACTGCGTGTAGAAAGTTACGACACCGTAGATTTCAGACATCGGGATATTTAACCCGTCGGATATTTTTTGCTGAACTTCTTTGGGAAGATATCCGAAAATTTCCTGCGTTTCATGAAGAACGGGAATAAGAGCACCCTCGGTGCCTTTGTGTTTTTCGATTACCTTCTGAAGTTTTTCGTCCTGCTCTACAGTGCTTACAAAAGCCGGAGCTTTTATTTCACTCATTGTAAAACCTCCTTGTAATTTTGGTTAATTTTGCAATAAAATTGCTTATATCAAATTATCATAACACATATATCAGTTAGTATAACACATTTTGTTGTGTTTCGCTATTGTTTTAAATGACAATATGCTTTTTTGTTTGTTTGCATAATATTTTATTGATTTTTGTTATTCAACTTGTTTATAATGCTAAAAATATCATTTTTGTCAATTTCTATAAAATGCTCTCTTTCATGAATGTTCCACAAAAAATGTGCATCAGAATTGTGAATAATCAAGTAATCGCCCAATTTATTTTCTTCAAACATTTTGTCTATTTTTAACGGATTTTTTACTTCCAATGTCGAAAATGACAACTCTTCCGGTATGGAACCGAGATTTGATATAATGCTGTATGAACTTTTGTCTACATGGGCGGGAATGGGAACGCCGCCAAATTTTCTTATCAAGCTTACAGCCGACGTTATGTCAAGAGTTGAGGCGGTAACAAGCATATTTTCGACGTTTCCAGTAACATTATCATCGCTGTCGTAGATTAATTGGTTTCCGAAAATGTCAACCCTGTTTTTTATAAACGGCAGTGATTTTTTCACTTCGTTTCCGAAATTTGTAAGCGATTGCACGTTGTTAAAAAGTGCCAAAACATGTATTTCTTCGGCGGTTTCGAGCTCCATTCCCGGAATTACTACAAGAGATGTATCCTCGGCACATTCTATGCAAGAACGCACATTTTCAAAGCTGTTATGGTCGGTAACAGCTATTGCATCAAGACCTTTTAAAAGCGCCATGTTTACAATGTTATTTGGTGTCATATCGTCGTCGCCGCATGGGGAAAGTGCTGTGTGAATATGAAAATCGTAATAACATTTCATATTAATTTTCCCACCTCAACGCAAAGTTCGTATTCCGTCTTTTCAGAGCGCATTACAGCAACGCCTTCACTTGCCGCCTTTGATACGACTTTTTCGTCAACAGGCATATCTTGCGCAATTATTATGCATGAAAGTTCTGTCAAAACCGCTATGGCAACAATGTTTATATTGGTTTGAACGGTTATCCATATATTGTTTGATTTTATGTTTGACATGCAGTGACTCAGCAAATCGCTGCAATAGCATTTGTCCACGATGCGGTCAAAACCACAAGTTGTTATTTTTTCAAGATTTAATTCAGTGCAAAGTTCATCAACGGTCATTTTTGTTTCCCCCGATTTTCGATATTTATAACATCATTTGCAAATTGAAGAATTTTTTGCTTGAATTTTATTATGCAATCTTCTTCGGAAGCGTATCCTTGAACAATATCTTCGGCAAGCGAGCGGCACGTAGGCGAGCCGCAGGAGCCACAGTCGAGTTTTGGCAATGATTTATATATTTCCTCGATTTTTGAAAGTTTTTGCATTGCAACGAGCATGTCGCCGTCAAGCATTTGCCTTGAACCAATAAAAGGAAGCGGCGAATTCCAACACACAACATAATCGGTCTCCGAAAATTTTTTGAAATCGGGCGACACCTCGCTCTTTTGGGCGATTTTTTTAACACGCCTTTTTGCCACAAAATTGTTTTCCACATTCAATGGCCCGCCGACGCATCCTCCGGTACATGCCAAAAGCTCTACAAATTCCACGTCTTTAAGCCGGTTGTTTTCTATTTCTTCAAGAATTTTTATTACGTTTTGTATGCCATCTACCGCTATATAATTCGGTGCACCGCAAGCGCTTGCTTCTCCACCGCCCGCTGCCCAGCTAATTCCCGAAAATCCCGCTTTTGCAAGCTGTTTTTCGTAGTTTTCGCTTTTCAGATACGGCAAAATCTTAAGATATATATCCTTTACAGAGAATACGCCGTCAACCTCGGTTTGCGAAAGTCCTATGGGAGTTTGCGCGCATGTTGCCTTTGCGGCGCAAGGCGTTATAAA
>CAZSIY010000141.1:0-4681 GCA_964606825.1 uncultured Oscillospiraceae bacterium
GGGGCAGAATACACAAGAAAAATTGGGATGCCGGAGCAAATAATTTGACAGGCGCTTACGGAGAACTTGAGAGTAAAAAAACGAATTTGTGTCATTTAACGAAGAGATAGACAAAGCGGTTTCGGTATATAAAAGCAATGACCTTTTGATTGAAGTTACAAGATATTTTTCGTCTAACGGAAATTTGGTTGAAATTTATAAATAAAAAAATATAAGCGGCACGGTCTTTTGTGTTAATTGTGATAATTTCGGAATAGAAGTTCCCTTTAGCGACAGATACGCGGGCGCGGATATTTGCATGGTTCATCACTGCAACACTCACTTGTGGTGCGGGCATAATGTAGCTTGGGTAAATGCGCTGAAAATGGGCCCGTCGGATATTAATCTCGGCTTGGATCTTACTAAAGGTGCAATTGATTGCTACGAGCAGATAAGCTGCGTTGGCAAGTACGTGGCTTAATATTACCGTCAAACCCGATTTTAAAACACTTCTCGAAAATCGAATTGAGTTTATAGTGAGAAATCAGCAGTGTAAAGATAAGGGAAGTCCGCTATACGGCGCTTTTTTTGGTGTATGACAACGAATATGACGCAATGTATTTCGACTATGCCAATCCCGAACATAATGCGTGCCGCGAGCGGATGAACATACCGCTTTTGCTCATAAAATATTTGCAAAAACATGACGATAAGGAAGTTTGCGAAGCGGTTGATTTGTTTATTGATTTTACATTCCGAGAGTTTTACGAAGAAACAACCGGTGAGATATTCAACACTATTGGCAAAAATCGTCAGCAGTTGAGGCTGTATAATGCGCCTGGAGTTATAACCGTTTTTTGCGAGATGTATTTTTTTACGCGCTACGAAAAATATATTGACCATATCATAAAAATATGATAAAATAATCAAGAGGTGAATTATTATGGAATTAAAAGGAAAAATTATAGACTTTTTGGGTGACAGTATAACTGAGGGGTGTGGCGTTGCCGATTGTGAGAACAATCGTTACGACAACGTTATAAAAAGAAAATGCGGTCTTAAAGAAACCTATAACTATGGCATTGGCGGAACGAGAATTGCGCACCAAAGATTTCCAAGTCCTTCTCCGAGATGGGATTTATGTTTTTGCGGACGTGTATACAACCTCAATCCGGAGGCGGATGTTATTGTGGTTTACGGCGGCGTAAACGATTATTTGCACGGCGATGCGCCTTTCGGTAAAGACGGCGACGACAACCCGAGTACATTTTGCGGCGCTGTGGAAACTCTTATGAATTTTTTAAAAGAAAATTATACAAATATCAAAATTGTGTTTATGACACCGGCTCATTGTGTGCTCGAGTCGTTTAACGACAGTCAGGTTTCTACTAATCCTTGCAAATACGAAGATGCAAAACCGCTTGAAGCATATGTGGAAGTTATAAAGAAAACAGGTAAAAAACACGATATACCCGTTCTTGACCTCTACAACAATCTTCCGATAAATCCCAATATATCGGAGGATAAGGAAAGATATACCACAGACGGCCTTCATTTTAACGATGCCGGCCATGAAATACTTGCTGATACCATAATAGATTTTTTGAAGAAAATCGATTAGAAAGGCAAATAAAGTTAAATAACGCAAAAAAGGAGTTGCACAATTGCAACTCCTTTTAAATGTGCCGAAATTATTATTCAGCTTTTCCAACAGAACCGAAAAGTTCCATTTTTTCTTTTACGGTAGCCTTTATAGCTTCTACGCCGGGTGCCAAGAGCTTTCTGGGGTCAAATCCCTTGCCTTCAAGGTCTTTGCCAGCTTCAACATACTCTCTTGTAGCTGCTGCGAATGAAAGCTGGCACTCAGTGTTTACGTTGATTTTGCTTACGCCGAGAGAGATAGCTTTCTTTATCATGTCAGCCGGAATTCCAGTGCCGCCGTGAAGAACGAGTGGCATGGGATCTGTTGCCTTGCCGATTTCTTCAAGAACGTCAAATCTGAGGCCTGCCCAGTTTTCGGGATATTTTCCGTGAATGTTGCCGATACCTGCGGCGAGCATGTCCACTCCGAGGTCAGCGATCTGCTTGCACTCGTTTACATCTGCAACTTCGCCACCGCCTACAACGCCGTCTTCTTCGCCGCCGATTGAGCCTACTTCAGCTTCAACGGAAATGCCTTTTTCATGAGCAATTCTTATTATTTCTTTTGTCTTTTCAATGTTTTCGTCAATCGGATAGTGTGAACCGTCAAACATAACCGAAGAGAAACCAGCTTCAATTGTCTTTAAAGCGTGCTCGTAGCTACCGTGGTCGAGGTGAAGAGCAACGGGAACTGTAATTCCGAGCTCGTTTATCATGCCGTTTACCATGCCTACGATGGTTGTGTAACCGCACATGTATTTGCCCGCACCTTCGGAAACACCGAGGATGACAGGGGATTTGAGTTCCTGTGCTGTTTGAAGAATGGCTTTTGTCCATTCAAGGTTGTTGATGTTGAACTGTCCTACGGCATATTTGCCTGCTTTTGCTTTTTGAAGCATGTCTTTTGCTGAAACTAACATTTGTATTTACCTCCTGTAATTTAAATAAAAAAATATTTTACGCTTTTTTCTTGTCGCCTCTGAAAAGTACCCAGAACTGGCCGGCAAGGAATATGGAAGAATAACCACCGCAAACTACACCGACAATAAGGGGAAGAGCGAGCTCTTTAACAGAGGGAACACCTATTACATAGAGTGCAACAAGTGTGAAAAGGGTGGTAAGGCTTGTGTTTATCGAACGAGCAAATGTTTGCCAAATACTCTTGTTCATGATTTCCGAGAAAGGAACTTTCTTCAAAAATCTTGTGTTTTCTCTTACACGGTCGAAAACAACGATTGTAGCGTTGATTGAATAACCCACAATTGTAAGAATTGCGGCGATAAACGAAGAGTTTACCGGTATTCTGAAAATTGTGTAGAAACTCATCATAACGAGTATGTCGTGCAAAAGTGCAAGTACAGCCGATACTCCCGAGAGAACTTCAAAACGGAATGTAATGTAGAGAAGCATGAGTATAGCAACAATAATAATTGATGTTATTGCGCTCTGCCAAAGCTCTTTACCAACTTTGGGGCTGATACTGGAAACGCTGATTGTAGCGTCTTCGTATTTTTCGGTAATTGCCGATTTAACAGCGATTGTCTGGGCATCGTCAATGTAGTTTACCATTACAATTGCGCCGCTTAGGCCGTTCGCCGATGCTTTTTGAACAGAAGAAACTTCAATTCCGTCTACTGATGAAACCACTTTTCTCAACGCAGCTTCGTCATATTTGCCTTTGAAATCAATTGTTAATTCCGTGCCGCCCTCAAAGTCGATATCGGTATTAAATCCCTGTACAAAGAAAGAAACAATACCCGCTAAGATTATAACGGCAGAGATAATGAAGAATATTTTTCTTTTTTCGATTATATTAAACATTACTGTCTTACCTCCTTATATGAGCAGTACAACTTGGGGTTTTTAAGGTTAAAGCCCATAAGCTGACGGAGTAAAAATCTTGTTACAAAGATAGCTGTAAACATACTCACAACAGTACCTATGAACAATGTAATTGCAAATCCTCTTATTGTACCTGCGCCGAAAAGGTATATAACAACAGCGGCGATAATTGTGGTAACGTTTGAGTCCAAAATAGCGGTAAACGCTCTGTGGAATCCTGCATCTACTGCAGCACGGATTGTTTTTCCGTTTGAAAGTTCTTCTTTTACTCTTTCGAAAATGATTACGTTTGCATCAACAGCGGTACCTATGGTAAGAATTACGCCGGCAATACCGGGGAGTGTGAGATTAATTCTAAATCCGCCGAGGATAAGAGCTACGATCGAAACGTATGCAATAAGAGCTATGCAGGATATGAATCCGCACATTCTGTAAAGAATTATCATAAAGAGCATAACGATAATAAGGCCGATAGCGCCTGCGAGGATACTTCCGCTCAATGCGTTTTCGCCGAGAGTAGCTCCGATACTTCTCATATCAACTGCTTTAAGTGAGAAGGGAAGCTGACCTGCTTGAATTTGGCTTGCGAGTGTTGCGGCGCTGTCTTTGTCGAAATCGCCTTCAATGTAACATTCATCGGAGTCAATTTGCTGTTTTACGCTGGGGGAAGACACAACTTTGTCGTCAAGCATGATTGCGATGTAGTTGTTGCCTTCTGTAAGCTGGCTTACTCTTGCCGTAGCTTCGGAGAATTTCTTTGTTCCTTCGCTTGTGAGCTGAAGTTTAACAATGTATGCTTTGGAACCGCTTGAACTTACTGTGTCATAAGCGGCTTTTGCGCTCTTTACGTCTTTACCGCCGAGAACTTCTTCGCCGTTGTAATCGGTAAATGAAAGTTTTGCGGTAGCGCCGAGCATTTCAACAGCAGACTCGGGGTCGTCTACCGAAGGAATTTCAACTCTGATTTTGTCGGAACCCTGCTTAGAAACAACAGCCTCGTTATAACCGAGGTTTGAAAGACGGCTTCTCAAAACTTCCTGAGCCGACTCAAGCTCACCATCTTTGATTTTGTCATCAGTGTCAGGTTCGAACACGATAACCGAACCGCCGGCAAGGTCGATACCTCTTTTGATACCGTGCTCGGGATCGAGTGCTTTGTAGATTTTATAGTCACCGAGAGAAATGCCGCAAGTGGCAATATATGCCAAAAGTGCAATTA
>CAZSIY010000142.1:0-4556 GCA_964606825.1 uncultured Oscillospiraceae bacterium
TCGGGTCTTACAGAAGAGAGCCTCAGAGAATTTATCATTGCAAACATAGCAAAGCATAAAGTTCCCAGATACATAAGATTTGTAGACTCTTTCCCGATGAATGCTGCAGGAAAAATTTTAAAATACAAAATGCGCGAAGAAGCAATAGAATATCTCGGTCTCCAAGATGCAAGCAAAATAGTTACCGCGTAAATATTAAAAACAGGTCAGTTCATTACGAGCTGACCTGTTTTTAATATTTTGATTATTTAAAAAATGTTACGCTGTTTCCAAGCGGTTTTAAATTTTTGTTCCATGGCATGAGTTTTATATATTCTCCGCTTTTTAAGGTGAGGTTGAGCTGTTCTTCAAAGTAATTTTCTCGGCAAATAAAAAGAATTTTTTTAAAATTTCCACTACTGTCATACAAAACCGCAATAACAAAATTCTCATCTCCCATATTACTTGCCTCAATGTATATTGTTTTTACCGAAATTTCGTCACCGTCATCTTCAGTGTCGAAATACGATTTTGAAATTATTGTTTCGCCGCTCTTTGAAACGCTTTTACCGCATACAAATTCGCTAAAATCAAGCGTAACATCGGCACTGACCGAAGCATGCGGCAAAACATATTTATATGCCTCGGATAAATTCTCGCTGTAATCATACAGATAATTTGTGCGATGATGATATACCGGCTTTTTTGTAAAATAATATTGCTTTCCGGAAAACTCAAATCCCAAAAGAACCTTATCGGTATTTACAAAAATTTTATCAAAAGCGTTTTCACTTTTTGAGAGCAAATTTCCGTTTGTGTCATATATACATATTTTCAAGTCGCCGCACAAATAATCGAAACTTTCGATATCGTAATTTAAAAATCTTTGGTAAAAATCGTGGCACCAAATGTTATCCTTGTTTACGTCAAAACCGTATTTCACAGCGGCATTGTCAAAATCTATAAACTCAGCATCTTCAAAGTTTTCCGTAAGCGTGTTATTTTCGGAATAATAAAAAGTTTTTCCGTCGTACAAAAATCTTAATACATACGCGCCCGGCGAAGTGGTTTTAAGAGAATAAAATTCCCAATCATTATCCGAGCATAATTCAACGCTGTCGAAAACACAAGACCCTTTAATGTCGCAAAGCTGTACGACAACATCTGTTTTTCCGCCGATATCTCTGAAATATCCGCCGACAATGCGCGGATAGCTCGACGTAATATTTCCGAGCACTGCATTTATTTTAACGTTTTCACCTTTTGCGACATAAAATTCCTTTGCATCGCTTTCGTTATACGCCACCGAGTCATCGCCCGCATAATATTCGCAAATTCCCCAAACAATATCTTTCGGCACTTTAAATTTTCTACAATTACCGCCACCGCTACTGTTGCCGTTCGGATAAGGGGCGATAAAAGTTGAGTCATTAAACTTTTCATCGTCGGGAATTTCTGAAATTCGTATTTTCTCATCTACCATGTAAAATATTTTCCAAGAAAGATCTTTGTAAATATCAGGTATATACAGTTTATATGTATTTGTTCTATCACCGCTGTAAAAATACACGGTTGAAGTATACATAATATTATTATGGTAAATAGAAACGTCCGTTGTGAAGTATGTATTATTGTCTTCCTCAACTACTGCATTAGAAGCAAACTCAAGCTCCAATTCAATACTTGATGTATTTGTAATCGGCGACAAATCAAAAGTAATGCTTTCCACATTGCTGCCCGTGCAAAAGACTTTTGCCCCGCTTTTTTTATCGAAATATCCATTATCTGTTATATAGAGCTTTAAATAGTTATTATATGTATTGGTTTCATCGTCAACCTCATAGAAAATTATATATTCTGTATCTTTTTTAGCGGTAAACCCGAGGCTTGAAACATGATTTTTCATTTCGGTATTCAGAGTAAACTTTGTTTTTTCGACAATTATTCCGCTATCTTTTTCCATTAGATACACATTTACATCGATAGTGTCGTCGGTGGATTCGGGCGTTAAAAACGTGGCATTAAACGTTAAATTTTTATCGGGTACCAAAAGATTCACTTGCGCGGTTTTTCCGTCAATTTTAATTTTTGATTTTTCGTCATAAAGCGATAGCATCTCGCTTCCGTTATAGTACATCTCATAATGAGAATATCCGACCATAAGGAAACTGAGGCTGTATTCTCCCGACCAATCATCAATATTTTTGCCGTCGGCAGTTATGCAAAATTCTGCCTCATAACTATCTTTAATTTTTGTAACGGTATCCGAAAAATGTTTGTTTGCATTTTCAAAATAGACATCTATAACCAATTCTTCACTTACGCCGGGAAGATTTATTTTCCCTTTTATAAGCTCAGCCTTTTTGGTAACGTCAACGTTTACATCACGCACATTCGCATATTTTTCTGCGGTAAAAGCGCTGTTTATCCTCAAATCGGTACTTAAAAACTTATCCGAAGAATTCATATATACCTTTATGTCAAACGCATCGCCTAATGCTGTATTCTCAGGCAATTCCATGAAATACTCAATTTCTTTCGTATTGTCATCAAAATATATCA
Source organism: uncultured Oscillospiraceae bacterium (assembly GCA_964606825.1). Classification (GTDB taxonomy): domain Bacteria; phylum Bacillota; class Clostridia; order UMGS1810; family UMGS1810; genus CAKSIN01. Next base: position 2,542 of record CAZSIY010000142.1, read on the forward strand.
CTTTGGAAATATCATCATAATACAATTTATCATTTGAAAAAATCGATATTCTTACATAATTCTTATCAATCGGCTGCGAAAAAATTATCTTTCCGAAAACGGTATACATAGGCTCAAGGGTAATTTTCTCGGCATTTTGCCTATTCATCCTCACAGGCTCAAAATGTACGTCATAGTTATTTTTTACATTTGCAGTCACATACAACCTATCCGAAGCGCAAACAGCGTAATTTATGCTATTTTGCCCCTCGGGAATAAATGCGGTAGCATCGCGACCACCTTCAATATCAATTTCAACACCGCCTTTCGGCGCGTACATACCGTTTGGAAGTGATATAACACCCTCTATCACATCACAATAGGCACATTTTAGAATAACATTATCCACATCAGCACTTACCGAAATCTTGTTTTCAAGCGTAATCGTTTCGTCCGATATGTGTTGCATGCTCATTTTGCAAGAATCAGCTCTGTACGCTAAAACGTATTCGCCAAATTTTACCGGAACCGAAAAATTCGCCCTGTCATTTCCATTTTTCAAAACACAAGATGTTTTGTACCTTTTTCCGTCGTCACCTGTAAGAGTAATGAACACGTTCATGTCCTCGTCGGGCAGTTTATTATCTTCTTCCGTCACAAAAGCGCCGCTTACATAAGCATCCGGTTTTTCCAAAACAATATTTATGTTTTCCGACTTAGCACCCAAAACTTCAAAACTATCAGATTCAAAATCCAAAAGGTAGCCTTTGCAATCCGACTCTCCGGCAACGCATGCGTATTTTGATGAAACATACTGAGAAAAAGCGTAATTTATGCAGTTTTCACCCTTCGGAATAATAAATTCCACTTTAGATTGCGAAACCGCAACATTCGTTGAGGAAGAACCGCCGATATTTACGCCTGGACCGCCGCTTGAAAACTCGCTCATGAGTTTTAACTGGTCTTTGCTTGAGTTTTTTACATAAAGTTTAAGCAATATATCTTCTTTGGCAACTTCTCCGTTCGGAAGCGAAATTTTTCCCGAAACACTGTGTTTTTCGAGCGTGATCGCAGTGCCGGGCTTGTATAAACTGCCGCTACCGGAAGAGCCGCTCGATGTAGCTCCGCTGTCCGCACTGACGGAATATACCGCAAAAATTAATATTATAAAAAGCGCAATTGCCAAAGCGTATTTTTTCACGGTGCTCTCCCCCCCAAAAAAAAATTTTTTTATCAATATCCGAGCTGTTAGTCGCAAATAATTACATTTACACGGTCTTTAATGTTTTGAGCCGCCATCACAACAAAATTCTTGCATATCTTACCTTCACTTTTACAGCTGCCACACAAATTTGCTTCAGCGTTGTTTAACGAAACACACATGCCGTTTTTGGCGCAATATGTATCTCTGTTAAGTCTAATGCAATTTGCCGGCGCCGCAACGGTTTTTACACGCAAAACCGCCTCGTTCAAATCTTTTACGATTTTATTTATTCCAGCAATCACAATTACTTTCTTTGGTCCGAAAAGCATTGCCGCAACGCGGTTTGAATTGCCGTCAACGTTATAAAGTTCGCCGTTTAAAGTAAGTGCATTGGTACTCGTTATGTAGGCATCTGCAACAAAAGACTGCCTGTATATATCCATTATTTCCTCGGAAGAAAGCCCCGGTACCGAACGATCGAGATAATTGTATTCGCCGCTTTTCAAAAGCTCCGGTATGGCGCACTGAGTCAGAGTAACCGAGCCGCCGTGAGAAACTATATCTCCCGGTTTTAAAATACTTTTTACGGTTTTTAAAACTTCCTCTTTGTTTTTTGCACGATAAACTTTCATATTGTTGCTCTCCAACGCTTTTTGAGCTCTATTGGCTCTCAAATTCATAATTTCATTTACTGCATTTTCCATAATATACACCTCATTTGATTTTTGCTATTGCTTCGGAAACCGTTTGAACCGGTATTATTTCAATACCGTCTGTGGTTTCGATTTCTTTTGCATTTTCTTTGGGCAAAATACATCTTTTAAATCCCATT
>CAZSIY010000143.1:0-4551 GCA_964606825.1 uncultured Oscillospiraceae bacterium
GTCATATATAGGCTGAGAAAAAAGATACTTAAAATAACCGCCCACGAATTAATTTGCGCTTCGGTTACGTGAAGCGGGCAAATAGGCATATCCAAGGTGAAGAATATAAGTGCTCCGGTGATTGAAATATCATCCGAAACGGGCGTATACAAAATTTTCAACACAATTGAAGCCGCAAGCGGCAAAGCTGCCAAAACAAGCAAAACAGCATCTTGCAACTTAAATCGACATTCGCTTTTTTTCAAAACATCACCCCCGCTCGCTAATTTTAAACATAGGTCTTAGTTGAATTGCAATTCGCGGAAAGAAAAGCGATATCAAAAGCGCCGCCACGTTAATCCGAGTAACGATACACCCTATGCACACCACAGCAAATAGCATAATAGTTCTAAGCATTTGCGATATTTTTATTTTGCTTTTTGCATTTTTCGCCTCGTCATTTACTGCACTTTGAACGGTAATCCCCATGATGAAAAAGTTTAAAATTGCCGCTAAGCCGCCTATAATATTTCCGAAAAGCACCGCGTAATTCCACTTTTCCAATGCGACAAAAACCACTTGCATCAAAACGCTCAAAATCAAAACGAAAAAAATTATATATTTACTTTCCGTAAGCACCACGTCATCTGCCATTTTCACTTCACCACCTCCTCACTTTTGTATTTTGATAATCAAGTCTATCAAAAAAGCCGAATTTCTTCAATAGTCATTAAAATGATTTTGCCCGATTTTAGGCAAAATACGCTTATTGTCTGAAATAATTATTTTTGCGAAAAAAACAAGGACGAGACATTAAATCTCATCCTTTTTGCATAGTTTGTTTTATTCTTCTTTTTCCTCATTTTCCGAAAGCTCAATTCCGAGTTCGCCGAGTTGCTTTAAATCCACAACATCGGGAGCGCCCGACATAAGCTCAGAAGCATTTTGCACTTTCGGGAAAGCGATAACATCGCGAATGGAGTCGCAACCGTCCATAAGCATTACCAAGCGGTCAAATCCGTATGCCATGCCGCCGTGCGGTGGTGTGCCATATTTAAACGCCTCCATAAGGAAGCCAAACCTAGCCCAAGCCTGCTCATGGGTAAATCCGAGGACTTTAAACATTTTTTCCTGAAGCTCGGTATTATATATTCTTATACTTCCTCCGCCGAGTTCAACGCCGTTTAATATAATATCATACGCTTTTGCGTGAACCTTTTCGGGTGCAGTGTCAAGAAGTTCCAAATCCTCGTCTTTGGGTGAAGTAAAGGGATGGTGCATTGCCACATATCGGTCTTCTTCCTCGCTATATTCCAAAAGCGGGAAATCGGTAACCCAAAGAAAGTTAAATTTATTTTCATCTATCAATCCGTAATTCTTTGCGATTTCTATACGGAGTGCGCCGAGTGCAGTGCAAGCTATGCTGTCTTTATCTGCAATTATAAATATAACGTCATTTTCTTTTGCCTGCATTTTACTGATAATTGCCTGCATTTGCTCTTCAGTGAGAAATTTCGCTATGGGTGACTGAACACCGTCGGGATTTACCTTTATCCAAGCGAGAGCTTTCGCCTTATACGTTTTAACGAACTCACCGAGGGCATCTATTTTCTTTCTTGTAAGCTTATCGCCGAGATTATCGGCATTTATAGCCCTTACGGAGCCGCCGTTTTCTATAACATCGGCAAATACCTTAAACTCACAGCCTCTTACCTCATCGGAAATGTTTTTAAGTTCAAGCCCGAACCTCGTGTCGGGTTTATCGGAGCCGAAACGATCCATAGCTTCGCTGTAAACCATTCTCTCAAAAGGAATTTTTACATCTATTCCCTTAATTTCTTTAAAGATTTTTGCAATGAGTCTTTCGTTTACTTCGATTACGTCGTCCATATCCACAAATGACATTTCAACGTCGATTTGGGTAAACTCCGGCTGACGATCGGCACGCAAATCTTCATCTCTGAAGCAACGCGCAATTTGATAATAGCGATCCATTCCCGCAATCATGAGAAGCTGTTTGTAAAGCTGGGGCGACTGGGGAAGCGCATAAAATTTACCGTTATGCACGCGGCTGGGAACGAGATAATCTCTTGCGCCCTCGGGTGTGCTCTTTTGGAGCATGGGGGTTTCAATTTCCAAAAATCCGTTTTCGTCATAGAAGTTTCTCACGATTTTTGCGATTTTACTTCTTAAAACCATACGTCTTTGCATATCGGGACGTCTTAAATCAAGATAACGATATTTAAGGCGCAATTCCTCTTTAACATCACTGTTTTCAACAATGTAGAACGGTGTCGTTTGAGCGCTGTCCATAATTCTGAGCTCGTCAACCGAGATTTCTATTTCACCAGTTTTCATGGAAGTATTTACAGCGCCACCGCGCTTTGCAACTTTACCTTTTGCGGCAAGAACAAACTCTCCCCTAACCTTAGCGGCTTTTTCGCAAAGCTCTTTTTTGTCGGTATCGAACATGAGCTGTATTTTTCCGGTGATATCTCTTAAATTTATGAATATAAGGCCACCCAAGTCTCTTACGGAATCGGCAAATCCCATAAGAACAACTTCTTTGCCTATATCATCACTTGAAAGATTACCGCACATGTGGGTTCTTTTTAACCCCTTCATATTTTCAAACATTATAAAGCCTCCTGTATATTAATGCAATTGTTTATTAAGATAATCGGCAATTTTGTCAGCACTGAGTTCAACTTCCGCTGAGTCGCCGAGAGCCATATTTTTTAGCATTATACGCCCTTTTGAAATTTCGTCTTCGCCGATAACAGCGGAAAAGTTCACGCCAAGCTTATTGGCATACTTCATTTGAGCCTTAACGCTTCTTTGCATTTTGTCGTAATCAGACGAAATGCCATGCGTTCTTAGGTCGTGAACCAATTTGTGAGCGTATTTTTCGGCATCGGCGCCCATACTGCCGATATATATGTCCATATTATCGCACGCGGGCAATTCAATTTCCTGCGCCTCAATCGCAAGGAAGAGCCTCTCTATACCTATGGCAAAGCCGCATGCGGGCATTTGAGGACCGCCGAGCTGTTCTACAAGGCCGTCGTATCTTCCACCGCCGCATATTGTGGTATTGGCGCTGGCAATGTCGGCAGTGATCTCAAACACGGTTTTTGTATAATAATCAAGACCTCTTACGATATTGGGATCTATTTCGTAGGAAACACCGATATTTTCAAGGGAAGATTTTACGGTTTCAAAGTGATTTTCACATTCGTTGCAAAGGTAGTCAACCAGACGCGGCGCATCTTTCACCACTTCTTTGCAAATTTCGGACTTACAATCGATTATACGCATGGGATTACGCTCAAATCTTCCTTTGCATGTATCGCAAAGTTTTTCGTAATTATCCGTTAAAAATTCTTTCAACTTCTCATTGTAAGCACGGCGGCACTTAGGACAACCGATGCTGTTTATTTTAAGCGAAAGACCTTTTATGCCGAGCCTTTCAAATATCATAAGAGCAAGCTCTATTATTTCGCAATCGGCATAGGGGCTCTGAGAGCCGAAATATTCAACGCCGAACTGATGAAACTCTCTCATTCTTCCTGCCTGAGGCTTTTCATAACGGTAACAACTTATTTGATAAAAAAGCTTTGTAGGCTGAGGATTGTTAAACAACCCGTTTTCCACAAAACTGCGCACGGCACCCGCTGTACCTTCGGGTCTTAAAGTTATGCTTCTTCCTCCTTTATCGTCGAAAGTATACATTTCTTTTTCCACAACGTCGGTAGTGTCCCCCACGCCTCTGGAAAACAACTCCGTATGCTCAAAAACCGGGGTTCTTATTTCGGAAACTCCAAAATCCCGGCATATGTTCCTTATTTCATTTTCCACATACTGCCACTTACCGCTTTTTTCGGGCAGTATGTCCGCTGTTCCTTTTGGTGCTTTTGTAAGCATATTTGTCCTCCCAAGTAAAATTTAGGCTGTTAAAACCCAAGCTGTTTGAATTAATAAACTTCTATCTCACTTATGCAAAGCGGTTCCGAGCCTTCGGTGCCCGCATAAAAAGAATTTACATATATTGTTAAACTACGGCAATCCACTGCTTCTTTAAAGCGAATATCCTGCAAGGCCGTTGTACTGTCTGAAAGAGTGGCCGAAAAGGCTTCCACGCCGGGAAACTTAACCGTAAAATCTTTAAGCCTTGAAAAGCTGAAATAGTCTTCATCGGATTTTGAGCAACCGTTGGAAATTTTCACTCCGTGAACGGTTCTTTCCGTACTAAAGCACAATGTTATGCTCTCTCCTACGCCGCCGGGCGCGCTCGGCGACCAAGCGGTGGAAAGTTTTGAATCTACGGCATATGATGCTGAATAAGTATAATCTTCATCGATGCGTTCCGTTGAAGAATATGCCATATCAACCGGAATTGTACTGTAATTTCGGTTGGGATTTTCAAAAGGCTTTTTCTCCTCGGGTTCATCCTCTTTATCATCTGTTTTTTCGGATTTTTTATCTTCGGTTTTCTTTTCAACTTCAGTTTGCGACGGCAAAGTTTCAACGTCGTCAGCATCTTTTGAAACCGTTACTTTAAGTGCAAAAATT
>CAZSIY010000144.1:0-4529 GCA_964606825.1 uncultured Oscillospiraceae bacterium
AAAATGAGCGTTGCAAAATTTCCCCAAAGGTGGTATTATATACCTATAACAAAACTTTTTTCATTTTCCCTTCTTATTTTGTATAAGAAAAAAGGTAACTGCTTAAGGCAGTTATTTTTTTGCCCGAATTACTTCTTTTTCTGTTTATATACCAACCTTGGAAGAATGGTATCGCTTATGCTAAAGCCTGTTTTACTCACTATATATCCCGCGCCTGAAAAAGCTATTGTCACAATGCCGACCAATGCCGCTCCCATTATGGATACATCGTTTGAAGAATTCAGCACAAATCCCGCAAAGCAAATGTTTGAAAGTTTGTATATTGCCGTAACAATATAATTTCCGTATTTTGCCGCAAGAGCAAAGCCAATGCAAAAAACAGCGTAGGGAATACCGTAGAAAAATCCTCTAAAATTGTTAAACTTCTTTATTTCCGGGTTGAGCCTTGCGTGAACTTTGTAGGAACGGTAATCTTTTGCGCCGCTTTTCCAAGAATTTGCATAAATCGATGTCATAAATATCGCCGCCATAATAACGCTGTATATAATTCGCGCCGTGCCGGGGTTTAGCGCTTTTGAAAAAATAGTTACCACAACAAGCGAAAGCGCCAAACACAGTATGTGCTCAACAAAAAAGTGCGCCGATCTCCTAATAAAATTCATCTGTTTCACCTCATAATGTACGTAATACGAATTAATAAATATCATATCAGAATTGAACGGCAATGTCAAGACGATTGTGTGAATATGGGGTAAATTGTAAAATAAAGTATTGACAAGCGCAAGATAATGTGATATACTACAAGTGTATTAATACAAACAATACAGCTGTAAGGGGCGTGATAAGATGATTAATTTGGATTATAAGAATGACCGACCGCTTCACGAGCAAATAAGCAACGGTTTAAAAGAGCTTATAGTGAGCGGAATACTTAAATGCGACGAGCAGCTTCCGTCGGTCAGGGAGTTGTCACTGGAGCTTACGGTAAATCCCAATACCGTTCAGCGAGCGTATAAGTCGCTTGAGTCGGAGGGGATAGTTTATTCGGTAAGAGGAAAAGGAAACTTCGTTGCCGAGGCGAAAAGTGTAAACAAAAGTGTTATAAATTCCCTTTACGATACTTTAATGTGCACAGTTAGGGAGCTTTCATATCTCGGTGAAGCAAAAGAGTGTATAGATAATGTGGTAAAAAATATTTATTCGGAAAGGAATGATTAGTATGATAAGAGCGTGTAGGGTAGTAAAAAAATTCGGCAACTTTTGCGCATTGGACAGTTTCGATATGCATGTGGAAAAGGGAAGCATCTACGGTCTTGTAGGCCCTAACGGTGCCGGGAAAACCACTATTATGAACCATATTACCGGAGCGCTGAAACCCGATGATGGCACCATAGAAATATACGGAAGCCCCGTTTGGGAAAATGACGAGCTTAAACAAAAAGTTTTAAGCATTGCCGATGAATGGTATTATTACGGAAGCTACAACATAAAGGAAATGGCGAATTTTTACGAGAGCGTTTACAAAAACTTTAGCCGCGAGCGCTACGAGCGACTGGGTACACAGCTTGCAATTGACGAAAATCGTCAAATCAGTCGCCTTTCAAAGGGAATGAAAAAGCAAGTTGCCTTTAGAATAGTACTTTCTTGTATGCCTGAAATTTTGATTTTGGACGAGCCGTTAGACGGCCTTGATCCTGTTATGAGAAAGCAAATAATGAGTATAATTATAAACGACGTTTCCGAGCGCGACATGACGGTGCTCGTTTCTTCGCACAATTTAAGGGAGCTTGAAGATATATGCGACCATGTGGGAATTATTCACAACGGAAGAATGGTTATGGAAAAACCGCTCTACGACCTTAAAGGCTCGGTACATAAATATCAGCTCGTGTTCGGCGGAGAATTTCCCGCGGAGCTCAAAGGAAAACTGGGCATTTTGCATTGTTCGCAAATCGGTTCTGTATATACTGCAATAATAAAGGGTGATGCAAATATTTCGGACAATATTATAAAATCATATTCGCCTGTTGTTTGCGAACGAGTAAGTCTTACACTGGAAGAAGTATTTATTTATGAATTGGGAGGTTTGGGATATGACTTTAACAACATTCTTGCCTGATGCCGGCGTATATAAAAATACTCTTCGACGCTTTAAGTGGGGAAGTTTTTTGTATTTTATAATGCTGTTTTTCTGCGTGCCTTTTGTGCTAATCGTGAAAAAACCGTCTGTTTACGACAGCTGGTTTAAACCCGATAAATATATGATTTTAAACGAAAGCTATATGATGTTTCCTTACGTAATGGCTTTTGTCGTTCCCACGGTTGTGGCGCTTTTGATATTTAACTATGTTCATTCGCCGCGCCAGGGAATATTTACCCATTCGTTGCCTGTAACGCGTGCAAAGAACTATGTTTCGGGAATTCTTGCGGGATTTACGCTTATGTTCCTGCCTATTTTGGCAAATGCGGCCATACTTTTTGCAATGATACCTTTTGGTTTTTCGAATGTTCTTTGTGTAAAAGCGGTTTTTGATTGGATTTTTATGAATGTGTTTGTGCTGTTTGTAATGTTTTCGGTTGCTGTATTTTCCTCGTTTTTAACAGGTAACAGCTTTGCGCAAATTGCGATAAATGTTATAATTCACATTTTGCCGCTCATAGCTTCGTTTGCCATTATACTTTTAAGCAGTACGTTTGTATACGGCTATTCAAGCTCTGTTACTTCCGTTTCTTCCAAAATTTTTGAGAGTACACCCGTGGTGTGGCTTTCGAGGAATTTTATTGCAAATTGGAATTCAAAATATGCCCTCAAACTTTGGGCAACCCCATCACTTTGGATTTATGCGCTATTTGCTTTGGTAATGTATATTTTGGCTTATGTGCTGTATAAATACAGGAAAATAGAAAATTGCGGCGAGGTTGCGGCGTTTGCAATATTTAAGCCTATATTGAAATATGCCGTTACGCTGTTTATGGCAATTGCGGCTTTTGGCATGATGTTTACAATGGATGTTTCTGCCGCGGTTGTATTCGGCGTGGCGGCTGTGGTGAGTGCAATAACTTATTTTGCGGCTGAAATGATACTTAACAAAACTTTGAAAGTTTTCGGGGCATACAAAGGATTTTTGGCATTTGCTACATGCTTTGCCGTGTTTATATCATACTTTGCTTTCAGCAATGTATTCGGATATGAAACATATGTTCCCGAAATTTCTGAAGTTAAAGAAGTTACCATGTCTGACAGATACAACGGACTTGAACGTCTTCCGATGGTAAGCGGTGAGAAAGAGGCAAAAGCCGTTATGGATTTTCACAAAGGGCTTTTAAAAGATATTCCGGTGTCAAACAAGCGCAATACGGATAATCCTTACAGTTCACTTAATATTGTTTATGTGTTGAAAAACGGAAAGAGGATTGAAAGAGAATATCACTTGCCGTATAAAAAGGCAGACGAAGCCGAAAACATTATGTTTGAAATTCCGGAATATAAATTGCAATACACGGATATAGACATAATAAATGTTGACAACATAAAAAATATGAACCTCAACATAAATTCGGGCAATTTTTCTTATGATTATGCTTTAAATGACGATGTGAAGCCGTTTTTGGAAGCAGTGAAAAAAGATATTGAGCATATTACTTATGAGCAGTATAACGAGTCTTGCGGAATTTATATAGGAGTAAATATACACAAGAGTTCCGAGGAAAATAAAAAGGAAAAGATTTTTAAAGACAACGATGAAAGCAGAAATCATTATTACAATTTCTCAGTAAATCTTAACAAGCATTATAAAAACACCTTTGACTTTTTGAAAGAAAAGGGATATTACGACCTTATAAGAAACAATGTTTCCGAGAACATGTTTATAGTAACAAAGTCTATAATTCGAGATGAAATAAACTATATTTACGGTGATAAAAAAGACAGATATATGGATATGAGAATTTTCGAATCCGATTTGATTGCCGTAGATGCGGAAGATGCCAAAAATATTTTTGACATGTGCCTCGTAAATGAGTACTCGGAACTCGCAATGGGAGAGAACTTCCTCGTTTATTGCGGAAATCACCATTACGACGGATATTACGCGTCTGCATATATGTATAGTTTCCCAAAGGAAAAAATGCCGGAGTTCTTGAGAAAATATGTTGTAATTGATTAAACGATAATATAATTGGCTATTTGGCAATATTGGGTGCAAAAATCGAATAATGGAATTTTGGGGCGGTTGCATATTTTATGTAACCGCCTTTTTGGTGTTTTAGATGTGCGGATAAATGGCATTGTCATAATTCACCGATATGAGGCTCGCCCTTATTATTTTGACATATTAAATTATGTAACTTTTTAAATAAAGTGTTTTCTGTAATTATGGCAGAGCCGATTTGCGTTGGAAATCATGTTTTATATGATTCGGCGGGTTGAGCGCAAATGGGTTTGTTTGTGCAAAATCAACAAAGAAATCTCCGGAAAACGGCTTCGGAAATAAAAACACGGTTCTTTAATTTGTAAGTGGTGTAGAATT
>CAZSIY010000145.1:0-4480 GCA_964606825.1 uncultured Oscillospiraceae bacterium
CATCTCCTCGGCTTTCGATGAAAGAATTTGGTCTATTTTACCCTGACCTATTACCGAATATCCCTCGCGACCGAGGCCTGTATCCATAAAGAGTTCGTGAATGTCTTTAAGACGACAGGGCGAATTGTTTATATAAAAATCGCTTTCGCCGCTTCTTGCCACGCGACGGGTTACGGTGAGCTCTTTTTTGTCGACATTGAACATTTCGTCGGAATTATCAAGAGTGATAGACACCTGGGCAAATCCAAGTGGGCTTCGCTTTTGAGTTCCGGCAAATATTACATCCTCCATTTTACTGCCTCTGAGACTCTTTGCGCTCTGCTCGCCCAAAACCCAGCGGATAGCGTCGGAAACATTGCTCTTTCCGCTTCCGTTAGGGCCTACGATGGTAGTTATTCCGCTGCCGAATTCCAAATCTATTTTATCCGCAAAAGACTTAAATCCTTGCAATTTTATTCTTTTTAAATACACGAAAACACCTCACATAAGTATTAATCGTTTGATTTTTTTATTTGAAGCATCACAATTGCCAAAATTATAAGCGCTATTCCCGCAATTTGCAAAACCTCAAGTGTTTCTCCGGCGTAAAATACGCTGATAAGAGCAGCGGAAACAGGTTCTATACAGCAAAGAACCGAGGCCTTGGTAGCCTTTGTATGCTTTAGAGCATATGTGTACAAAAAGTACGGCAATATCGTGCCCAATACCGCAAGAAACACTATTTGCTTTATACAAGACGGGTTTGCCGCCACAGCGCCGAAAGTTTTCGGCACATTTATTATAAAAAACGAGCCTATTGCCGCAAAAACCATATTATATGCGGTAAGAGTAAGCTTGTCGTATTTTTTCAGTATAAAAGTTCCCGCTATGCTATAAAGAGCGTAGGCTATGCCGGAAAGCAATCCACATGTAATACCAAGAAATCCGCCTTTTACGCCTCCGCTTACAATGCCGCTTACAAATGCGCAACCTGAAAAAGCAAGCACCATGCAAAGAGCTTTTCTCGCGGTTATTTTTTCTTTGAAAAGCACCGCCGAAAATATCATAATCCATATGGGAGCAGTGTACATTAAAACATCGGAAACCGCAATGGACGTAAGCTCCATACACACAAAGTAGAACGAGGACATTGCAAGAGAACTGCAAATGCCCACAAACGCAAACATCCAAATATCCCTCGGTGATATTTTAAGTTTTTTGCGGTCATATATTGCCACAATCGCCACAATCATCACCGCGGAAGCCATCCACCTTAAAGCGGCGGCTTGGATTGAGCTGAAACCCAAATCCCTCAAAGCTGACACAAAAATACCAAGCATTCCCCACAGAACACCCGCAATTAAAATTATTACACTAGAAAATTTTGCCATGTTGCACCCTCATTTAAAATAGTTTTCGTATCCGTTAAATTTCAAAATCAATACAATTGCGCTTTGAAGTATAAGGGCGAACATATGTATCGGCAACTTCTACGTGAAGCGGATTTTCGGAATATACTTTAAGCGCTTCTTCGCTTTCAAAACACGAGTCTAACATAAGGTCTGTATTAGACATGGAAAGCGGGGTGATATTTACCTTTATATCAACAAGACCCGGGATTTTTCCCTCAAGTCCTTCAAGATGTTTTTTGATATTTTGTTTAATGCTTTCCTTTTCACTTGCAGAATATTTTTCGTCAATATTCCAAAGAATAATGTGTTTTACCATAATTTTATCTCCTCACTTTTTTCATTGGAACAAAATGCCCACATAAATCCATTTTATCATTTAAAATCATAGCACAAATCAGGCAAATAGTCAATAACAAATAAGCGAGGTTTACCTTTTATTACCTACGGCAATTTTTACCGTTGTTTGCGAAAAATGTCGTATGTATCTTCGAAAATTTTAATTTCGTTTTGTTTTAGATTGCTGTCCGCTTCGACTTTTAAAATTATATTAAAATCGCGTTTTAAGAAAAGGGCATTGCATCTTTTGTGACCCACAACGTCCGAAATCACACTCGGATTGCAACGCACAACTAGCTCTTTTTCGTAATTTTCGCCCAACGCGGATAAAAGCGTATTTAAAAACATACGCCCGAGGGCAAGCTGTTTTAACGCAGGGTGATAAGGGCCTATTACGGTATCGGAATTGATTTCGTCTGTTGTTTGAAGCCCTACTCTTATTATATCAATATTTTTCGATGCGAACATGGGGATAATTTTGCTTAAAATTTCCACGGTTTCGTCAACGGTAAAAGGCGTATATTCTCCCGATTTATACATGTCGCAAAGTCCGGTATCACCGAGAACGAGAGTAGGATAAATTCTTACACACTCGGGATTTAAAGAAATGATATCCTCCGCCGTTTTTACCGATTTTTCAAAATTGTCTCCGGGGAGGCCAAGCATCATTTGAAGGCCCAAAGAAATGCCATATTTATCTATAATATTTGCGGCACTTTTCACGTCGGCGAAACTGTGGCCGCGCCTGCTGTTTTTAAGCACCTCCTCGTCGCTTGACTGAACGCCGAGTTCAACACAGGTGACGCCGTATTTTTTAAGATTTGCCACAATGTCTTCGTTTATAAAGTCAGGGCGGGTTGAACATCTTATTCCGTCAATTCTGCCCTCTGAGAGGTATTTTTGAGCCGCAGACAAAAGTTCTGTTTGCTTTTCAATTTCAATGCCGGTAAAGCTCCCACCGAAAAAGGCAATTTCAACTCGGGAACTTTCATTTTTTTTTATTGTAGAAAGATATTCTTCCGCAATGTTTTCAACGTCTTTTGCGCTTACCTCAGAAGTGTGCCCCGTTATTTTGCGCTGGTTACAAAAAACGCAATCATGCGGGCAACCCCTATGTGGCACGAATATCGGAATATGATAAATCCTGTTTTTCATAAATGTCCCCTTTACACGAGAAGCTGTGGCAAGATGCCACAGCTTTTTTGAATTATGAGCCTGTTTTTTCACTTACGCGAACTTTGGCGCGCGTTACCAGTTTAGGCTTTGCACCGTTTTCAACACACTCTTTTGTTATAATGCACTTTCTTAAATCGGTTTTTGAAGGCGCCGTATACATAACATCGTTCATAATCTCTTCCATAATCGAACGAAGGCCTCTTGCGCCTGTTTTTCTTGCAATGGCTTTTTCGGCGATGGCTTCGATTGCCGCATCATCAAATTCAAGAGTTACTCCATCGTATTCCAAGAGCTTCTGATACTGCTTTACAAGAGCATTTTTAGGTTCCGTGAGTATTCTAACAAGAGCGTCTCTGTCTAAATTATCAAGCGAAACGGTTACCGAAAGTCTGCCGATAAATTCGGGAATAAGGCCGAATTTGAGCAAATCCTGCGGTTGCATGAGGCCGAGAAGTTTTCCCGTATCTCTCTGTTGTTTTGACACTACTTCGGCGCCGAACCCGAGAGATTTTTTGCCGGTTCTCTGCTCAATGATTTTTTCGAGTCCATCAAAGGCACCGCCGCAGATAAAGAGTATTTCGGAAGTGTCTATCTGTATAAACTCTTGATGCGGGTGCTTTCTTCCACCCTGAGGAGGAACCGAGGCAACAGTGCCTTCGAGAATTTTCAAAAGCGCCTGCTGAACACCCTCGCCGCTTACATCTCTTGTGATAGAAACATTTTCGGACTTTTTGGCAATCTTATCTATTTCGTCGATATAGATAATTCCGCGCTGAGCTCTTTCAATGTTGTAGTCTGCCGCCTGGATAAGTTTTAAAAGAATGTTTTCCACATCTTCGCCCACATATCCCGCTTCCGTAAGAGAAGTGGCATCGGCAATGGCAAAGGGAACGTCGATTATTCTCGCAAGAGTTTGCGCAAGAAGAGTTTTTCCCGAGCCAGTGGGGCCGAGCATTAAAATATTACTTTTTCCGAGCTCCACGTCGTCGTTTTCGGCAATGTTGTTAATTCTCTTATAGTGATTGTAAACGGCGACGGCAAGGCTCTTTTTCGCCTTATCTTGGCCGATTACGTACATGTCGAGAATATTCTTGATGTCAATCGGCTTCGGAAGATTTTCATTTTTGCCGATTTCGGCCTGTTCAAAAGAAGCAAGCTCTCTATCAAGAATGTCGTTGCATATATCCACACATTCATTGCAAATATACACACTGCCATTTGCACCGGAAATTAATTTTAAAACCATGTCCTCTGTTCTTCCGCAGAAAGAACAGGTTATATTTTGCTTATCGCTCATTTAATGATACACCCCGAAGATAATTATTTTCTCTTTTCTATAACCTCGTCAACAAGGCCGTATTCTTTGGCCTGGATTGCCGTCATAAAATTATCGCGCTCGGTATCCCTACAAATTTCCTCGTAGGGTCTGCCAGTTCTTTCGCTCAAAATTTTATTCAAGGTTTCTTTAATTTTTATAATACGGTCGGCATGGATTTTAATATCCGTTGCCTGACCTTGCATACCGCCGAGAGGCTGATGTATCATGATTTCGCTGTTCGGTAAGGCAAATCTTTTGC
>CAZSIY010000146.1:0-4475 GCA_964606825.1 uncultured Oscillospiraceae bacterium
ATAATGTACAATCGCCAAAGAGAAGAGCTTTTCAAGCTTGAAGAAGAGGGCAAAGTGTACCTTATTTCTCCGGGAAACACAAAGGGTTGGAAAAGAACTGAAAATCGCCCCGAAATTTTAAAATCCATGTACGAAGAGGGAACTCACTTTACAAACAGAAAACTTGGCGAAATCAGAATTTTTTTGAAATAAATATTGAAAGGCTGATAACTTATGATAAAATCCGACGTTGTAATTGTAGGTTCGGGTCCTGCGGGAATATTTACCGCTCTTGAACTCGTGAGAAACGGAAGTAAAAAGAAAATTATAATCGTGGAAAAGGGCACGTCTGTCGAAAAGCGCCGTTGCCCCAAAGCGAAAACCAAAAAATGCGTAAATTGCAAACCCTATTGTCATATAACCACAGGCTTTTCGGGCGCGGGTGCGTTTTCCGACGGAAAGCTGTCTTTGAGCCCCGAAGTCGGCGGCGACCTTCCCTCACTCGTGGGCGAAGATATGGCTATGGAAATGATAAATTATGCCGATAAAATTTATCTTGAATTCGGCGCTGATACAAAAATCGAAGGCATAGGCAACGACCTTGAAGTTAAGGAAATAAGAAAGCGCGCAATTAAAGCGGGTCTTAAACTCGTAGATTGCCCCATTCGCCACCTCGGAACGGAAAAAGCGCAAAAACTTTACTACGATATCGAAAAACATCTCGAAGAAAAAGGCGTTGAGCTTATGTTCGGCTACGAGTGCACGAACATTATCTTAGACGGCGACACCTGCCGCGGAGTTTATGTTGAAAACGGCTCCGTAAACGAGGAAATTCGAGCAGATAAAACAATTATCGCCACAGGCAGGCGCGGAGCCGATTGGCTTGAAAAAATCTGCGCCGCTCACAATATCGCCCATCAGCCGGGAACCGTTGACATCGGCGTGAGGGTAGAGGTGAGAAACGAAATTATGGAGCAGGTAAACCGCGTGCTCTATGAGTCAAAACTTATCGGATATCCTAAGCCTTTTAAAAACAAGGTTCGTACATTTTGCCAGAACCCCGGCGGCTTTGTAAGCCAGGAAAACTACGACAACGACCTTGCCGTGGTAAACGGACATTCATACAAAGAGCTTAAATCCGACAATACAAACCTTGCTATTCTTTGCTCGCATAATTTCAGCGAGCCGTTTAACGAGCCCATTGCCTACGCGCAAAAAGTGGGCGAGCTTACAAATATGCTTGCAAGCGGAAATCTTCTTGTTCAGCGTTTCGGAGATATTTTAGACGGCAAGCGCACCTGGGCAAAAGAACTAAGCCAATCTAACCTTCGCCCCACGCTCCCCGATGCCGTTGCGGGCGATATCACCGCGGCAATGCCCTACCGTGCAATGACGAATATTATAAACTTTATCAAGGCTATGGACGTTGTTGTTCCGGGATTTGCTTCGTACGAAACCTTGCTCTATTCGCCCGAACTTAAATTTTACAGCAACAGAATAAAGATGGATAAGCAGTTTAACACAAACGTTAAAGGCTTGCATTGTCTCGGCGACTCCAGCGGATGGACAAGAGGCCTTATGATGGCTTCCGTTATGGGAATAATGATGGGAAGAGAAATTCTTAAAGAAGAATAAAAACGCGGCTTTCTCGCCGTGCAAATGTGATTTGGCTTCGCAAAATGTACAAATGAGGCTAAGCAAAGCCTCCCTCCGGTTAGGGGAATGGTTTTATACACCGCAATGTTATTTCGAAAGACTTCCCCCTCAAGGGATCTGTCACGAAGTGACTGAGGGGATACGAAATACAAACAAATTTTATTAAAAAAACCGACCTCCAAATATCGGATTTTAATCTGATATTTGGAGGTCGGTTCATTATTTCGTTGTTTTTTACAACTTAAAATTTAATTTTTTTCACAACGTCTGCGCAGCGTTTACAAAGTTTGGTGTGGGTTTCATCGGAACCTACGGTTTCGGAGAACATCCAGCAACGCTCGCACTTTTTGCCGTCTGCCTGGGAAACTTTTATGCTAAGGCCTTCAACATCTTCGCCGACATAGCCGTCGTCGGCTTTTCCTTCGCTTACTTTTGCGCCGGAGATAATAAAGAGGGTTACGAGGTCTTTTTCGTTTTCTTTGAGGAAGTTATAGAGGTTATCCTCGGCAAAAAGCTCAACCTTGGCATTTAACGAATGACCTATGACCTTATCGGCTCTGGCAATTTCAAGGGCTTTGCTGACATCGGCTCTTATTTTTCTTATAAGCTCATATTTTTCGCCGAGTTTTTCGTCGTCATACAAATCGTTTGCCCTGGGCATATTGTTAAAGAGCACGCTGTAAGTATCGTCGCCCGATTTATGGGGCATTGCCTGCCAGATTTCTTCGGAAGTGAAACAAAGAACAGGCGACAAGAGTCTTACGAGAGCATCCAATATAATATACATTGCGGTTTGAGCACTTCTTCTCTCGGTACTGTCGGCAACTTCGGTATAGAGCCTATCTTTGATGATATCAAGATAGAAGTTACTCATATCGAGCACGCAGAACTGATGAATTGCAACCTGCATAAGGTGGAAATCGTAAGTGTCGTACCAATTTATAACGCGTTTTACGAGATTATTGAGTTTATAGAGGGCAAAGCGGTCTATCTCTGCCATATCCTCATATTTAACGGCATCGGTTTCGGGGTTGAAGCCGCTGAGGTTACCGAGCATATAGCGCGCGGTATTTCTTATTTTTCTGTAACTTTCGGAAAGCTGTTTAAGCATATCGTCGCTGATTTTTATATCGGACTGATAATCGGCGGACACAACCCAAAGTCTTAAAATGTCCATGCCGTATTTTTTGCCGACTTCTTGCGGGTCGATACCGTTTCCGAGAGATTTTGACATTTTTCTCTTTTCTTCGTCAATTATAAAGCCGTGGGTTACTACGGTTTTATAAGGTGCGCCGAGGCCCATTGCAACGGACGTGAGAAGCGACGACTGGAACCAGCCTCTATACTGGTCGTTGCCCTCAAGGTAGAGGTCTGCCGGCCATGCAAGCCTGTCGTTACCTTCGCAAACGGCGTAGTGAGAAGAGCCGGAGTCAAACCAAACGTCCATGATATCCTCTTCTTTTGTAAACTCGGTGCAACCGCATTTTTTGCATTTTGCGCCTGCGGGAACAAGTTCGCTTGCATCTTTTATATACCACGCATCGGAGCCTTCGGAGGCGAAAATATTTGAAATTTTCTCTATGGTTTCGTCGTTTATAAGCTCGTGGCCACAATCCTTACAGTAGAATATGGGAAGCGGAACGCCCCATTTTCTCTGACGAGAGATACACCAGTCGTTTCTGTCTTCAACCATTTTCTTAATTCTGTCTTCGCCCCATTTCGGGTACCAAGTAACGCCCTCAATAGCTTTTACGGCATCTTTTTTGAAGCCGTCAACGGAGGCAAACCACTGCTCGGTTGCTCTGAAAACTATGGGGTTGCCGCATCTCCAGCAGTGAGGATACTGGTGGACGATGGGTTCTATTTTAACGAGTGAATTTGTGCTTTCAAGCTCTTCCAAAATTGCCGCGTTTGACTTTTCATAGTACATGCCGGCAAATTTTCCCGCTTCTGCGGTTTGATATCCCTTGGAGTCTACGGAAACAACGATTGGCAAATCGTAGCCACGGCAAGCAATAAAGTCATCGGCACCAAAGCCCGGAGCCGTGTGAACGCAACCTGTACCTGCGTCTAAAGTTACGTGGTCGCCTGTGATAATGAGCGACTCTCTGTCTAAGAACGGATGGCGGCAGGTGATGTATTCAAGGTCGGAGCCTTTAAACTCTTTTACAACCTCGTAGGTTTCAAGCTCGGCGATTTTTGCAAAGTTTTCAACCAATTCGCTTGCGACAACATAATATTCGCCGTTTGCCGACAAAAGTGCGTAGTCGAAAGTGGGGTTTAAAGAAATTGCAACGTTTCCGGGAAGAGTCCAGGTGGTGGTTGTCCAAATCACAAAGTAAATCTTTGAAGTATCAAAGCCGGCAAACACTCCCCTGTCGTCTTTAACGGCAAATTTTACATAGATTGACTTTGTTTCGTCTTCGGCATACTCGATTTCCGCTTCGGCAAGAGCCGTTTCGCAATCTGTGCACCAATAAACGGGTTTCATGCCTTTATAGATAAAGTTCTTTTTCGCCATTTCGCCGAAAACCTTTATCTGCTTAGCTTCAAACTCGGGGTTTAAAGTGATATAGGGATTGTCAAAATCACCTATTACGCCCAGCTGTTTGAACTGTTTTTTCTGGTCATCGATATAACCAAGGGCAAAGTCACGGCAAATTTTTCTAAACTCCGGAACGTCCATTTCGTCACGGTTTACTTTGAGCTTCTTTATGGCTTTTACTTCAATCGGCAAGCCGTGGGTATCCCATCCGGGAACATAGGGTGCCTTAAAGCCGCTCATGTTTTTATACCTTACGATAATATCTTTTAAAATCTTATTTAAGCTGTGACCCAGG
>CAZSIY010000147.1:0-4471 GCA_964606825.1 uncultured Oscillospiraceae bacterium
CTTCTATAGAACATTCAAACATCGGCATTCCGCGCGCGGGGTCATTTCCAAATCCCATATCCGCCGAATTCAAGCAAACGGTTTCAACAAAAAGACCTTTTTTGTCAATATCGCAAAATATATTCTTAACGCGCTGTTCGTCGCGAATATCAAGGGCATATCCTATTGAAGTAACGCCGTATTTTTCAGCTATGTATACCGCCGCTTTTTCAGCTTTTTCGCCGCTTCGACTCGTGATTGCAACGTTATAACCCTCTTTTGCAAATTTTTCGGCAACGGCAAGTCCGCTTCCCACCGTGCCACCTGTTACAAACAAAGTTTTCTTCATTATTTTTCGCCCTCTTCCAAATCAAACACTCTTACAAAATCCACGATAAATGCATCATCCTCAAATTCGCCGTTAATCACCGCCGGTTTTGACGAACGATATCCCTGAACTTCAGTGGTAAGAAGGATAAATTGAGGCACGTGCGATACATTTTTATCACCGTGAGATACCAATTTGCCGTCGCAATAAAAATCATATCCGTCAGGTTGCCAATTCATGCCGAAATAGTGCCATCCGTCCTCGGTATCTTCAAGATCATAATGTACTCTTCCCTCTTCGCGAAATTGCGTGCCGTATCCGCCCATGATATTACCGGTAGTTGCGGTTCCAGTGGAAAAATGCTCCATTATGTCCGACTCAATACCGCACCACTCGGGTTCAAATCTTGCACCGATGGTAGGCGACTGTGTCCAAAATGCACTCCACATGGTAGCGGGGTCTTTTTGAAATTTGCATCTGCACTCATAATAACCGTAACGATGAACAAATTTAGGTTCTTCCAAAACGCCCAGAGGCCAGATTTCATCTTGACCCCAAGGGTTGTCGGTACCGCTCTTGGGAATATCAAAAGAGTTGGAGCCTGTTTGAAGCTGTGGCGATACGTAGCAACCGTTACGTTCTGTTCTGTGGAGCTCTATATGGCTGTTTCCGTCAAGCACAACGCCCTGGTCAGTATAGGCATCAAAGGTTTTTCCCCAAAAGTTAAGCCTGAAACTCCATTTTGTTGTATCAAGCTCAGTTCCGTCAAACTCATCACTCCATACAAGTTTCCAGTTACCTTCGGGAAGATAGCTGGGTTCGTGATTTTCAATAACAAATTTTTTCATAGTAATTCTCTCCTTTAAAAATAAAATTCTGTGGAAGCAGGTCTTATATCGGTAAGCGCGCCCGTGTAATGCCTAAGTGTATGAGGCTTGTAAGGATATTTCGCACAAACTTCTTCGTCTATTTCTATTCCGAGGCCAGGTTTGTCGGGAATTTTTATATATCCGTCCTCATATGTCAATTCTTCATTTGTAATATTCTTTCGCCACTTGACATCGGAATACATAATTTCAAGTATGCAGAAATTCGGGCAAGTGGCCGCCAGTTGAAGCGTAGCGGCATTTGCAACAGGACCCGACGGATTATGGGGAGCAAAAGGAATGTAGCGGCTCTCTGCCTCTGCGGCAATCTTTTTAAGCTCCATAATACCACCCGCATGAGAAATATCGGGCTGAATGTAATCAGCCGCGGAAATGTCAAACATTTTTCTGTAATCCCAGCGAGTATAAAGCCTTTCTCCCGCCGAAATCGCCACGGGAGATTTAAGTTTAACTTCTTTTAAAGCATCCAAATTATCGGGCGGAACAGGTTCTTCAAAGAACATGGGTTTAAATTGTTCGAGCTCTTTTGCGATTTTTATCGCCGTAGGTACGTTAAACCTTCCGTGACCTTCTATAAGCAAATCAACCTCACTGCCCACCGCTTCGCGAACTTCCCTTACGCACTCAAGTGAAGTGTTTAACTCTTTGTTTGAAATATCGAGATAATTTTTGCCGAACGGATCCCACTTCATTGCGGTAACGCCACGTTTTACAGCCTCTTTTGCCTTTTGCCCGAACTCTTTAGGCGTTTTTGCACCGGAAAACCACCCGTTTACATATATGCGAACTTTGTCATTCACTTTTCCTCCGAGGAGCCTGTAAACAGGAACATTTAAATGTTTTCCGAGAATATCCCACAGAGCCGTTTCAACCGCCGAAAGTGCCGACATAAGCACGGGGCCACCGCGCCAATAAGCATCACGGTATATCATGTGCCAATGCTTTTCAATATCAAGAGGGTTTTCACCCACAAGATATTCTTTTATATGTTCCACGGCACCGAACAGTGCCTTTTCTTTGTATTCAAGTGTTGCCTCACCAACGCCGCAAATCCCCTCGTCTGTGTACACTTTTACAAACACCCAATTTGTGCGAAAACAATCTACCACAAAGGTTTTAATATCCGTTACTTTCATGAGAAATCTCTCCTATCTTAAATAAAATCGCCGGTTACAAGCAAAAGCGGTGTATCTTTTACAGGTAGATCTTCTATCCAATAAACGCCGTTGCCCTTGTTTTCAATCATATTATCGGGAATTTCGTAAACAATTCCGTCCATTACATCTACAACCCTTATTTTGCTGTGCTCTGTATAAATTTCAACATTTACCGCGGTATCAATTGACATGGTAAGTATATTTGACGGATACCAATACGCAAAAGCCTCTCCGCCGCTGTTTTTAAATCCGCCGCTCACAAGCTGTGTTCTTTTAACGTTGCTATCGGCAATGAGTGCAGACGAACCGTGGAAAATAATCGGAATATCGCAAAGCTCAAATTCTTCGGAAAACACGGAACAAATATTTTGCAATGTGAAATATGACGGCTTTTTATAGTACGTTCCAACTGATTTACCCTCGTCGTCAAATTCCGCGCCGAGAATTCCGAAATATCCGTAATCGAGATATGATGCCGTGTCTCCCACTGAGCCATTAAGCGCTTCTATCATATCCATGCACGAAAAATACGACGTAAAGTGCACGCCTGTCAAAAGGTCGGCAATTGTGTGGCGCGCAAGCTGTTTTGCTTGAATTTCTTCTGTCCAACCCATTTCGTTAACTGCACCGTGGCCGCCGGTACGCGATTGCGAGCCGGACTCTCCCTGAATAATTTTAATATCGGGGTTGTATTTATGCGCCAATGCCTTGTATGAAGCAACCGTTTCGAAAACGCTTGTTTCGTCGCGCGTGTACTCATGAAATGTAATAAAATCTATGTACTCTCCCATTCCCGCAGCAAGTGCCTCGTTTAAATAAGACAAATTTTTAAGGCAAACCGAGCCGCCAATTACCTTTGCGTTGGGGTTGGTTTCTTTTACATATTTTGCGGTGTCGCGCGTAAAAATTCCGAGCTCTGTGGCGTTGGGGCCGTGTTTCCAGCACCACTGACCGTCGGGTTCATTCCAAACTTCATAGTAATTTACTCTGCCTTCAAAATGCTTTACAAACTTGCGAATATACGCTTCCCAGCCTCTTTTTTCTTCCTCGGTAAAAATCGGAGGGCAACCCACTGCGCCGAAAACTTCTCTTGCGCTTTCGGTATAGATGCCGTTTCCGTAGCAAAGGCAAACCCAAGGCTCAATACCGCGAGCAACAAAATTATCCACCACTTTATCTATCCATTCGAAGTCATACACGCCTTTTTCTTTTTCGGTTCTTGCCCAGCCACTTTGAATTCTCGCCCACTTTACGCCTACTTCGGCGACTTTGTCGTATGCTTTTTTGGGGTCGAACACGTCGCGATCCAATTTTTCAAATCCAAGTCCTATTTTTGAGATTTTTATTTCTTTTGAACTTTTGGGTTGAATTTTTCCTATTTTTTTAAGTTTTGTAATCATAGTAAAATCTCCTTGTATATTTGAGGTATAATTTTATTTGCGCAGTAAAATTCATTTGGCGATAGTTCGTCGAACATGCCGAAATGAATGGGAACTACCGCTTTTGCACCCACTCTTTTGGCAAAATTTTCCGCATCGGTCATATTCATATTGTTGCCCACGCCGTTAATAGGCAAGAACAAAACATCGACTTTCATGTCGATATCCACAAAAACGTTTTCATTATAGAGTGTGTCACCTGTTATGTAATACTTTTTATCGTCGTCATCTATAATAACGCCTATTGCATAATCGTCAGAATGTTCAGCGCAAACAGCGGTAAATTTCATGCCGAATTGCGTCCAGGTTGTGTGCCGGTTAAACATAACGTAGTTGTGATCGCCGCCGAAACTTCTCGCGGTATTCCAAGCATTTTTTGAAGCAAGCACGGTAATGCCTGAATAATTGCCAAGATATTTTTCGAGAGTTTCGGGGTCTGTGTGGTCCAGGTGGTCATGAGTTAGAATAATCATATCCGGCTTTATTTTATAAAAATCTTCATTTACCTTAACCCTGCGATAATTTTTTGAATTTATTTTTTCAACACTGTTTGACAAATACGGGTCCACAAAAATATTTTTACCGCATTTTTCGATTAAAAGCCCAGCTTGTCCGAGCCAGGTAACTTTCATGTCAATTACCTCCTTTTGTGTACTTGACACATTATCTTTTATATATTAT
>CAZSIY010000148.1:0-352 GCA_964606825.1 uncultured Oscillospiraceae bacterium
ACTCGGCGGCGTTTTGCTTGCCGGAATTTTGGTGGTGGGAATTACGTGCGGTTTCGGCTTTTTGCTCGGATTGGCATAATTGAAATTTTGCGTTTTGCAAGTGTAAGGAAAGAGGATTTTTGATATGATAAAGAAATTTTTTACGTCGGAGTCGGTAACTGAAGGACATCCCGACAAAATATGCGACAGAATTTCCGATGCGGTTCTGGATGCGATAATTGAAAAAGACCCGATGGCAAGAGTTGCTTGCGAAACTGTTGTTACAACGGGCATGATTATGATAATGGGTGAAATAACCACCGATTGCTATGTGGATATTCCGAAAGTTGCGAGGTAAACCGTCGAAGAAATA
>CAZSIY010000148.1:362-4466 GCA_964606825.1 uncultured Oscillospiraceae bacterium
AAATTCGGCTTTGACTGCCACACCTGCTCTGTTTTAACAAGCATAGACGAGCAGTCGGCAGATATCGCAATGGGTGTGGACAAGTCTTTGGAAGCTAAAAAATCAAATTCCGAAGAACTTGACAACGGCGCCGGCGACCAGGGTATGATGTTCGGCTACGCTTGCTCGGAAACTCCCGAGCTTATGCCTATGCCGATATCTCTTGCTCATAAATTGTCAAGAAAACTTACGGAAGTGAGAAAGGATGGTTCAATAGATTATTTGAGGCCGGACGGTAAAACTCAGGTTACAGTTGAATATCATGACGACAAGCCTGTTCGAGTGGATACTGTGGTTGTGTCTACTCAGCACAGCGACGAGGTTACTCTTGACGTTGTAAGAGATGATATAATCGAGAAAGTAATAATACCGGTTATTCCCGCAAGCCTTTTGGATGACGATACAAAAATATTCGTAAACCCGACAGGCCGTTTCGTAATAGGCGGCCCTCAGGGCGACAGCGGTCTTACCGGAAGAAAAATAATTGTAGATACCTACGGTGGTTATGCGCGCCACGGCGGCGGAGCATTTTCGGGAAAAGACCCCACAAAGGTTGATAGAAGCGCTTGCTATGCGGCAAGATATGTTGCCAAAAACATTGTAAAAGCCGGCCTTGCGAGGAAGTGCGAAATACAGCTTGCATACGCAATAGGCGTTGCAGCACCGGTTTCCGTATTGATTGATACTTTCGGAACTTCCGTTGTTCCCGAAAGCAAAATAGCGGAAATTGTAAACGATACTTTTGATTTAAGACCTGCGGCTATTATAAGGGATCTCGACCTTAGAAGACCAATATACAAAAAAACTGCGGCATACGGCCATTTTGGACGCACAGACGTAGAATTTCCATGGGAAAAGTGTGACAAAGCCGACCTTTTGAGAAAAAAAGCAGGACTTTAATTCACTTATACAAAGCCTCTTTGCATATGATAATGCAAAGAGGTGTTTGTTGTGTTTGATGTAATATTTAAAACCTTTGTCACATTCTTTGTGGTTTATGCTTTGATAGATATATTCACAAAGCTTTTTAAATGCATATTCGCATCTTCGGGCGGCAAAAACGAGCTTTTTGTCGTAATT
The DNA here is from genome assembly GCA_964606825.1 of uncultured Oscillospiraceae bacterium. Lineage (GTDB taxonomy): Bacteria > Bacillota > Clostridia > UMGS1810 > UMGS1810 > CAKSIN01. Next base: position 1,482 of record CAZSIY010000148.1, read on the forward strand.
CGTGTAAAAAACCAAGAAAACGCAATAGAGGGTGTTGTGCGCTCGGTGATATGGAAATATTTAAGGAGCAGTGAGGGCGGCTCAGTGCCTTTGATTTTAATCGTAGACTCGGGCTCCACCGATGCCACAAGGAGCATTGCCCTAAAATTGTGCAAAGATTATGGATTTATATATTATATGACAGATGAAAAATACAAGGAGCTTAAAAAGCAGTTAGGATGCTTTCGTTAAAATAAAATGCGCTACAATACATATTCCGAATATCTCAAAGAAAAATATGGCGAAAGGGTTTATAAATTGCCTGTAAATCTGCCTCTCACATGCCCAAATCGCGACGGCACAAAAGGAGTGGGCGGGTGTACCTTTTGCGGCGAAGAGGGAGCGGCTTTTGAAAATCTCCCGTGCAGTATGAGTGTGGAAATGCAAATTGCCGAAAATATGGAATTTATCGGCAAAAAATATAAGGCGAAAAAATTCATTGCGTATTTCCAAAATTTTTCCAACACGTATATGCCACTTGAAAAATTCAAAGGATATGTAAAGAGCGCTTGCACGGAAAATATTGTGGAAATAGCGATTTCCACGCGCCCCGATTGCATTTCAGACGAATATATGGAGTTTTTGGCGGATATTTCTCAAAAAACGGGCATAAATATTCTAATAGAGCTTGGTTTGCAAACAGTAAATTACCGCACTTTGAAAAAGCTAAACAGAGGACATAGCCTTGCCGAGTTTATAGATGCCGTTTTCACTGTAAAAAAATACGGTTTCAAGATTTGCGTTCACCTTATATTAAATCTTCCTTGGGATAGCGGCGAGGATGTTATCGAATGCGCCAAAATTCTCTCAGCACTTCACGTAGACCAGGTAAAGCTTCACAGCCTTTATATTGTAAAAAACACTCCGCTTGCCAAAATGTATGAGGACGGAGAAATAAGCATGGATACCTATATGGATTATGTAAACCGTGTTATTCTTTTTTTGGAGTACCTTTCGTCGGATATTGTCATCCAAAGGCTTATAGGAAGAGCAAAAGAAGAACAGGTTGTTTTTTCGAATTACGGTACAAGCTGGTGGAAAATCAAAGACACGATAGACGAGCAACTTGAACTTCGCGATACATGGCAAGGAAAAAAGTGCGATTATTTGGGCGGAAGCGCTCTTGAAAAATTCAAATAACGGTTAGTTAAAAACAACGGAGGTAGATAAAATGACGAATATATTACCCATCATACTTTTTGCGGTAGGCCTTTTTTTACTCATAAAAGGCGGAGATTATTTTGTAGACGGTGCAACGGGTATTGCTCATAAGTTCAACGTTCCCGAACTTTTGATAGGTGCTACCGTGGTTTCCATAGGTACAACCCTTCCCGAGGTTATGGTTTCCGCGTCGTCGGCTCTTTCGGGTCATGGCGAATTAGCCTACGGAAACGCAATAGGCTCCATAATATGCAATACGTCGCTCATTGCGGCGCTCACAATCGCCATAAAGCCGTCCAAAGTCGATAAAAAGACATTAAAACTTCCGGTGGCGTTTTTCTTTCTTGCGGCGGTAATATATGCCGTTATCGCATACACGAGCGGCAACTTTACACGTCTTGCGGGCGCTGTGCTTCTTGCGATATTTGCTGTGTATATCGGCATAAACGTAAAACAAGCCCTTGCGGCTTCGAAATCTTCCGTGTCAGCTGCCGAATCCGCCTCAAACGAAAGTGGTGTAAAAGATGTGATTTTGCTTGTGATAGGCGCCGCCATTATTGCAATAGGTGCGGATCTTCTCATAGATAACGGAATTATAATCGCAAGAATGCTCGGAGTGCCCGAGTCTGTTATAGGGCTTACCTTTGTAGCTCTAGGAACCTCACTTCCCGAGCTTGTAACGGCTGTAACGTCACTTGCGAAAGGCCACGGTCTTTTATCTCTCGGAAACATAGTGGGCGCAAATCTTTTTAACCTTGTTTTGGTAAGCGGCGTATCTGTTTTACTCTCGCCATTTGAAATACCGTCGTCCAAGATGATAGCGGGGGTAAATTCGTCTCTCGCGGTGGATATTCCTGTAATGTTTTTTGTAATGATTTGCCTCACACTTCCTGCGATTATCAGAGGAAAACTTTCGAGAAATCAGGGGATAATTCTTCTTGCGACCTACGCACTTTTTTGTGTTTATCAGTTTGCAGGGTAATAATGTGAGATAATTTGTCACATTTTTGTATTGATTTTTTGTGCGCGGTTAGTTATAATATAGTAGACATATTTATTCGGAGGTGCTTATATGGATTACATGGCTTCATACAATGCATGGCTTTCAAGTTCGTTGGTAGACGACGAAACAAAAGCCGAGCTTTTGTCTTTAAAAGATAATGAGTCGGAAATTAAAGAAAGATTTTACAAGGAACTTGACTTCGGTACCGCAGGACTTCGCGGAGTAATCGGTGCCGGAAGCAATTGCATGAATATATACACTGTTCGCAAAGCAACTCAAGGTCTTTGTGAAGATATGAAAAACGAAGGTGAGGACGCCGTAAAAAGAGGCGTTGCAATAGCATACGACTGCCGTCACAAGTCTTATGAATTTGCTCTTGAAAGTGCAAAAGTTCTTGCGGCAAATGGCATAAAATCCTATCTTTTCGACGAACTTCGCCCTACGCCCGAGCTTTCTTTTGCGGTAAGGCATTTGAATTGTGCAAGAGGTATTATGGTTACCGCAAGTCATAACCCCAAACAGTACAACGGCTACAAGGCATACGGAGAAGACGGAAGTCAGCTTCCGCCCGAGTCTGCGGATTATGTTGTGGGAATTATGAAAAAAATCGACATATTCGACGGCGTAAAAGTTATGGACGAAAACGAAGCAAAGGAAAAAGGATTTATCAATATAATCGGCGAAGAGGTTGACCGCGAGTATTTGAAAAATGTGTTCGCTCAGTCAATCAATCATGAAAATATCGAAAAGCTCGGTGATGATTTTAAAGTTATCTATTCTCC
>CAZSIY010000149.1:0-4417 GCA_964606825.1 uncultured Oscillospiraceae bacterium
ACGTTGTATGAAGCTGGAATGCAGGTTTCAATCGGTTCCGTAACATCGGCATCTTGCGACTCTTTCGCTTCAAAAGCCGTTGACGATAATGTTTTCGTGCTTACACCTTCCGCTTCTGCGGCAAATGTTATTGAAGGAAGAGACAACGCTTTCAGAATTTGCTTTGGCGACCCCGACCAGGGAATTCTCGCCGCTCGCGAAATTGCCGACAAGTTTGACAAAATAGGCGCTATTTATAATACAAGCGATCCGTATTCATCGGGCATATTCGAGGCGTTTGAAGAGGAAATGAAAAATCTCAAAAAAGATTTCATCACTCAAACATTCGACGATGAAAACAAAAAAGACTTTTCGACACAGGTTGAAGCACTTAAAGATTGTGATGTAATTTTCTTGCCTATCTACTACACAGAGGCAGGTTTTATAGCAAAAAATGCCGTAGCAAAAGATTGCAAAGCTCTCCTTTTCGGTTGCGACGGATTTGACGGTATAATAGAACAGCTTGACGCTTCCGTAAAGAGCGACATCAAGTACATCACACCTTTTGACGTAAACAGCGACGACGAAGTTACAAGCAAATTTGCAAGTGACTACAAAGCAAAATACAATGAAGCTCCCGACCAGTTTGCGGCAGACGGCTACGATGCTATCATGACAATATACGAAGCAATGAAAAAAGCCGATGTTAAGGACGTAACAATAAGTGCTTCCGAACTTTGCGACATACTTGTAGATACGATTACTTCTTCCGACTTTAAGTTTAAGGGCGCTACCGGCGAGATGACTTGGGATAAATCCGGCGCTTGCGTTAAAGCTCCTCAGATTGTTGAACTCGGAAAATAATCTTTCTTTGTAAAGAGAACAGTTTTATTTTTGCAACGATTTTTGGTTGGGTATTTCCATGCCCAACCAAATATTTATTTTTAATAACATGCACTTAAATCCTGTATGTGAAAGGGGAATTTTATGAGTACAATCATTGACGGGCTCAGCTTGGGTAGTATATATGCGCTGATAGCGCTTGGTTATACCATGGTGTACGGTATTGCCAAGATGCTTAATTTCGCGCACGGCGATATTATGATGGTGGGCGCATATGCAATACTCACATCTTTGGGAATATATTCCAATCCCATAGTCGCAATAGCAGCTTCTGTGGTAGTTTGCGTGCTTCTCGGTATACTTACTGAAAAATTTGCGTACAAGCCTTTAAGAGGTGCTTCGCCGCTTGCTGTTCTTATAACGGCAATAGGCGTGAGTTATCTTTTGCAAAGCATAGCTCAGCTTATCTACGGCGCAGAAACACGCCCGGTAAAAATCGCAGCTTTCGGCAATGTTTCTTTGGGCGGCGTGAGAATTAGCGCGGCCGCTCTTATAACACTTGTTGCCGGAATGCTCCTTATGATTTGTCTTACTCTTTTTATTAAAAGAACAAAGCTAGGCAGAGCAATGCAGGCCGTATCGGAAGACAGAGCCGCCGCTCAGCTCATGGGCATAAATGTAAATATGATAATTTCGGTTACGTTTGCAATAGGTTCGGCTTTGGCGGCTTTTGCAAGTACTTTCTACCTTATGCAAATTCCGGGTACAAGCCCCACACTCGGCTCAATGCCGGGAATTAAGGCGTTTACCGCGGCCGTTATCGGTGGTATTGGCTCAATTCCCGGTGCTATGATAGGTGGCGTGCTTCTCGGTCTTATAGAAAAAATATCACTCAGCGTACCCGTTTTGGCACCGTATACCACGGCGTTTGAATTTGCGCTTCTTATTTTGATATTGCTTGTTAAACCCACAGGCTTGCTTGGAAAACAAATTAGAGAGAAGGTGTGATTGTGTCGGGATATTTTAAAAATATTAAAGATAATTTCAAACTTAAATATTATGCTAACTATATCGGCGTAATCATATTTTTCGCGGTAAGCGTTGCAATGTGGTTTAGCGGCAGTTTGGATCGCTCAATCGCAAACCTCATTACCCAAATTGCGTATTCGATAATTCTTGCAGTTTCGCTTAATTTGGTTGTGGGATTTCTCGGTGAACTCAGCCTTGGCCATGCGGGCTTTATGTGCGTAGGAGCGTATTTGGGATGCTATCTTGCAAATATTTTGCATAAAACCCCGCTCGGCGCATATCCCGTACTCATTTTGATAATCTCCATGCTTGCGGGCGGCGTTATTGCCGCGGTTTTCGGATTTATAATCGGTTTGCCCGCGCTTCGCTTAAAAGGTGACTATCTTGCAATTGTAACGCTGGCGTTCGGTGAAATTGTAAGAACTATATTTAAAAATCTCAAAACATTTGGAGCGGCGCTCGGATTGAGAACCGTAAAATACGGATACGACTTGTTTATTGTGGCACTTGTTGTGGTATTTTTGATGCTTGTGTTAATTCAAAACCTTGTAAGAAGTAAGCACGGCCGTGCGATTACTGCTATAAGAGATAATGAAATTGCCGCAAAAGCCATGGGAATAAACGTTACGTTTTACAAACTTTTCGTGTTTGTTGTTTCGGCGTTTTTCGCGGGAATTGCCGGCGTTATTTACGGTCATTACGCTTCGCCGGTGCTCTATTCGTTCTTCTCGTACAATTATTCGATAGAAATATTGGTAATGGTTGTGCTTGGTGGAATGGGAAGCATAAACGGCTCTATAATAGCTGCAACGCTTATAACCTATATCAATTTTCAGCTTACCACAAAGCTTTCGGGAGACCTTGCCGCGCTTAAGTTCCTTATCTACGCGCTCATTCTCATTGTAATGGTTATATTTAACAATGCTCCGGTTTTAAAACCTATAAAAGAAAAGTTGAACTTTAAAAATATTAAATCGGTTCGCAGAAAAAAAGATATTGCAAAAGAACAGGCTAATATAAAAGATGACGCTGCCGCGTGGCACAGAATACCGTCTAAAATAAAGGTTGATGCGGTTTTATCGCTTGACGTTATTTCGGAAAACGAAAAAGAAAACGAAGGGGAGGACAACTGATATGTCAGATAAATATATGTTCGAGACGGTTGATCTCGGAATTTCCTTCGGTGGTCTTAAAGCGGCTCAAAATATCAATTTAAAAATCAAAAAAAATCAGCTTTACGGCTTGATAGGGCCGAACGGTGCCGGAAAAACAACGATTTTTAACCTCATAACAGGCGTTTACCAGCCTACTGAGGGAAAAATCTTCCTTGACGGCGAGGAGCTTACCGGAAAATCTCAAGAGGTAATTAACCAAAAAGGTATTGCGAGAACGTTTCAAAATATAAGGCTTTTTAATAACATGAGCGTTATACGAAATGTTTTGGCAGGACTTCACAACCAACCCGAGTTTCGTTGCAATCCTTTTGAAAGCATGCTTCGCTTGCCGATTTATTACGAATGTGAAAAGAAAATGCGTGATCGCGCAAAAGAACTTTTGAGGATTTTCGGCTTGGAAGAAGAACGAAATAATATTGCCTGCAATTTGCCCTACGGTAAACAGAGAAAATTGGAAATTGCGCGCGCACTGGCTACAAATCCCAAACTTCTTTTGCTTGACGAACCGGCGGCCGGCATGAACCCGAACGAAACCAAAGAACTTATGGATATTGTGCGCTTTATCCGCGATGAATTTGATATGACAATTTTGCTTATTGAACACGATTTGAAATTCGTGTCCGGTCTTTGCGACGAGGTAACAGTGCTTAACTTCGGCACGACGCTCGTTCAAGGCGATGTAAAAACCGCCCTCAACGACCCGGAAGTTGTAAAAGCGTATATCGGAAAGTAGGGGGGAATCTATTATGGCAATGCTTGAAGTAAAAAATCTTGAAGTGTTTTACGGCGTTATTCAAGCTTTAAAAGGCATATCTTTTGAAGTAAATGAAGGTGAGATAGTAACGCTCATCGGAGCAAACGGCGCCGGAAAAACCACCACAATGCACAGTGTCATGGGGCTTATTTCCGCAAAAAGCAGCTCGGTGGCATATTGCGGAAAATCTATAAACAAAATGCCCGCGCATAAAATCGTAAAATTGGGTATGACCCAGGTTCCCGAGGGAAGGCACGTTTTTCAAGAGCTCACGGTTTACGAAAACCTACTTTTGGGCGCCTATACTCGCGATAATAAAAAAGAGATAAGATACGATCTTGAAAATGTTTATGATAAATTCCCCAGGCTTAAAGAGAGAAGAAGTCAGGTTGCCGGTACGCTTTCGGGCGGTGAGCAACAAATGCTTGCCATGGGGCGTGCTCTTATGAGTCGTCCGAAACTTTTGATGCTCGACGAACCCTCGATGGGTCTGTCTCCGCTTTTGGTTGACCAGGTGTTCGATATTATCAAAGAAATTCATAAAGACGGCACGACAATTCTTCTTGTTGAGCAAAATGCCGGAAAGTCTTTGGCTATTTCGGATAGGGCATATGTTTTGGAAAACGGTGTTATCGCT
>CAZSIY010000150.1:0-4348 GCA_964606825.1 uncultured Oscillospiraceae bacterium
TCCATAAGTACAAAATCCTGTATTATTTGATTTTTGGCAAGCACTTCAACTTCCGACTCATTGGAGCCGTTTTTGAGAAAATAATTTTTGTAGCTGTTTAAAAGCATATCGGTATATGTTCTGCCGTTTACAGTTCCCACAGGATTTCCGTCGAAAACAGATGCAATTCCGCTCCCTATGGTTGCGGTGTTTGTAATTTGTGTCCAAGAAACATCTTTTTGGAGCATTTCGGATATTTTTCTCAAAGGAACATAAGTTCTGTCGTTATAAAGGAAATTATCCGCTTCAACCTTTATACCGTTTACAAATACATCTACGGTATTTCTCTCAACCTGCATATTTTGCGCTTCTGCCGCGGTAAGTTCGGCGCTTTGAGAAATTGTATTATCCGATGATTTTTCGCCATCAGAGACGATATAAGCAGCATTTTCGTTCTCGTTCCACTCCACTTTCATACCGAGCATTTCGGCAACAAATCTCAAAGGCACATAAGTTGTGTCGTTATAGAGAAAATTATCCGCCAAAACGCGCTCGCCGTCTACAACTATATTGATTGTATTTTTGTCGGCAATTATGGGTTCCGTGGCCGCTTGCACCGCAAAAGGAACGGCAATTGCAGATGCAACAGCCATTGTTACAACAAACTTTTTTGCATTATTCATTTTAAATATCCTCCGTTATTTTAAATTAAGCGTTCCGAGATTTGCCATTTTGAGATACTCGTTTATAAAGCCGTCAAGGTCGCCGTCCATAACCGCCCCGATATTTCCCATTTCGTAATTTGTGCGATGGTCTTTAACCAAATTATACGGGTGGAAAACATAGCTTCGTATCTGGCTTGACCAACCTATCTCCTTTTCAACACCCTTTATGTCGTCTATTTTTTCTTTGTTTTCGCGCTCTTTGAGCTCCATGAGCTTTGATTTGAGCATTTTCATTGCCGTATCACGATTTTTATGCTGTGAGCGCTCATTTTGGCACGAAACCACTATGCCTGTAGGCAAGTGGGTAATACGAATTGCGGAGTCGGTCTTATTGATATGCTGACCGCCCGCGCCGCTCGAACGATAAGTATCCACGCGCAAATCATCGGGGCGTATGTCGATTTGAATGTCCTCGTTAAACTCGGGCATAACCTCAACACTTCCGAAAGATGTATGCCTTCTCCCCGCGGCGTCAAAGGGAGAAATTCTAACCAATCTGTGAACACCTTTTTCGCTCTTTAAATATCCGTAAGCATTTTCGCCCGAAACGAGTATCGTAGCGCTCTTTACCCCGGCATCATCACCCGGTAACAAGTCAAGCGTTTCCACCGAAAAATTATGGCGCTCTGCCCAACGGGTATACATACGCAAAAGCATTTCAACCCAGTCTTGAGCCTCTGTTCCGCCGGCACCCGCGTGAAGAGAAACAATGGCATTGTTTTTGTCATATTCGCCCGAAAGCAAAGTTTCGAGAGTCATCTCCTCAAGCTTTGCCCTTATATTTCTTACGGATTTTCCGATTTCATCGGCATAAGATGCATCTTCTTCGGAATTTGCCATGTCTATTAAAACCAACGTGTCTTCAAATTCCGACACAAGGCCTTCGTATTTTTCAACTTTATTTTTATAGCCTTTCAGCTTTTGAAGAATTTTTTGGCTGTTTTCCATATCATTCCAAAATCCCTCAACGGCCGTTTGCTCTTCGAGTTCTTTTATCTTTTCAACGCAATTGGCAATGTCAAAGTGAATCCCTCAGTTCTTTTATGCCCGCTTCCATTCCGGAAAGCTCGACTTTGTATTCATCATATTCCAGCACAAATATCACCTCTAATTTATATTTTAAAGAAATTATTTACCGCAACATTTTTTGTATTTAAGACCGCTACCGCAAGGGCAAGGGTCATTTCTGCCTACTTTATCACCCTTTTTAACGGTTGATGAAGCGGCGGAAGCATCATCACGATTTGTGGAAACTTCAGCAGGCTGCGGTTTTGCCTCTATTTTGCTCTCAAGGCGAACATTAAACAGCATTTTTATTACATCTTCACCGATAGCGCCGAGCATTTCCTCATACATCTCATAGCCTTCGTTTTTGTATGCGATTACAGGGTCTGTCTGCGCATACGCTCTGAGACCTATGCCTTGGCGAAGCTGTTCCATGTTATCTATATGGTCCATCCACTTGTTGTCAACAACTTTCAAGAGTATGAGGCGTTGCAAATCTTTCATTACATCTTCGCCGAACTCCTGTTTTTTCTCTTCGTAACGATTTTCAGCCAATTCGACAATTTGCTCTTTAAGAGATGCTTTTGTCATAAACTGTAAATCATCTTTTGTAAACACAAGTGTGCCCTGGGGCAAGAAAACCTGCTCAAGATATGCCACCAAGCCGTCTAAATTCCAGTTGTCGGGATAGTCTTCGGAACCGGTGTACGAGTCTACAGTTGCATCCACAAACTCATGTATCATTTTCAGGATAGCATCGGTTACGTCTTCACCGTCAAGAACCTGTTTACGCTGTTTGTAAATCATATCTCTTTGAACGTTCATAACGTCATCATATTTAAGCACGTGGCATCTTATCTGGAAATTGTTGCCCTCAACGCGTTTTTGAGCATTTTCGATAGCGTTTGTAAGCATTTTATGCTCTATTGCCTCATCGTCGGCAAGCCCCATGGCGTTTACAATGCCCGTGAGTTTATCGGAGCCGAAAAGGCGCATTAAATCATCTTCCAAAGAGATGTAAAATCTTGACTCACCCACGTCACCCTGACGGCCGCTTCGCCCTCTTAACTGGTTGTCGATACGGCGTGACTCGTGTCTTTCGGTACCGATGATGAAAAGACCGCCCGCTTCTTTAACTTCTTGTCTTTCGAACTCGATTTGAACCTTGTATTTATCATAGAGTTGTGAGAAAAGATTTCTCGCTTCAATAATTTCGGGAACATCTGTTTCGGACATGGTGTTACTCTCGGAAATTATCTCCTCATCTATGCCCATTTTTCTCATTTCTTTTTTTGCCATAAATTCAGCATTACCGCCGAGCATAATATCGGTACCTCTTCCCGCCATGTTAGTGGCGATGGTAACGGCGCCTTTTCTTCCCGCCTGAGCTACGATTTCGGCTTCTTTTTCATGATACTTGGCATTTAGCACTTCATGAGAAATACCTTCGCGCTTTAGCATTTTGCTGAGAAGCTCCGATTTTTCGATTGTTACCGTACCTACAAGAACAGGTTGACCTTTCTCATGGCACTTTTTGATTTGCTCTATTACGGCATGGAATTTTCCGAGTTCGTTTTTATAAACGCTGTCGGCATGGTCGATACGAACCATGGGCTCGTTTGTGGGGATAACCACAACATCAAGTTTGTAAATTTCTTGGAACTCCACTTCTTCCGTTTCAGCGGTACCCGTCATACCCGACAATTTTGAATACAATCTGAAAAAGTTCTGGAATGTGATTGTGGCAAGGGTTTTGCTCTCGTGAGCGATTTTCACACCCTCTTTTGCCTCTATTGCCTGGTGGAGACCATCGTTGTAACGTCTACCGTGCATAAGTCTTCCTGTAAATTCATCTACGATAAGTACCTGACCGTCTTTTACGACATACTGCATATCACGGTGCATCACACCATGAGCTTTGATTGCCTGATTTATGTGGTGCGACAAGGTAATATTTTCAGGATCTGAGAGATTTTCAACGTTAAAAGCCATCTCTGCCTTTTTTATTCCCGAAGCGGTGAGAGTGGCGGTTTTTGCCTTCTCATCAACAATATAATCCGCATCGCCGTCTTCATCTATAACCTTATCATCGGTTTCGACAATTTTCTTGAATTTCAAGGTTCTTGCAAAGCGATCCGCAAGAGTATAGAGCTCCGTAGACTTTTCGCCCATGCCGGAAATTATAAGCGGGGTTCTAGCTTCATCGATGAGAATGGAGTCGACCTCGTCGACAACGGCAAAATTGTGGCCTTTAATCTGCACGACTTCATCTTTTGAAATAACCATGTTGTCACGCAAATAATCAAATCCGAACTCGTTGTTCGTGCCGTAAGTAATATCACAGTTATAGGCTTCACGGCGCTGAGCGGGTTCTTTGTCGTGAACTATAAGACCCACGGTTAAGCCGAGAAATTTATATATTTTTCCCATTTGTTCGCTGTCACGCTTTGCAAGATAATCATTTACGGTGACAACATGAACGCCTTTCCCTTCAAGGGCATTTAAATAGCAAGGCAAGGTGGCAACGAGGGTTTTACCCTCACCTGTTTTCATTTCGGCAATTCTGCCTTGGTGCAGAATAATTCCGCCGATAAGCTGTACATCGAAATGACGCATGCCGAGCACGCGGCGTCCTGCCT
>CAZSIY010000151.1:0-4308 GCA_964606825.1 uncultured Oscillospiraceae bacterium
GATTATGCATATGCTGACGGTGATGATAGTGGGGCTTGCCATGGGTTCAACTGTTGCAATAAGCCAAAGTGTGGGCGCGGTCAAACGCGATGAAACATGTAAAAATGTAGGCAACACCGCAACTCTTTTTGTGGGCGTTTCTTTTGTGATTACCGTGGTGCTCCTTGCTTTTGTAAAACCGCTTATAAACCTTATGTCAACGCCGAAAGAGGCTGTAAACGGCACAGTTTCCTACCTTACAATTTGCTTTATGGGTATTCCTTTTATAACTGCGTACAACATAATAAGTTCCATTTTCAGAGGCATGGGCGACTCTAAAACACCTATGTATTTTATTGCCGTGGCGTGCGTTGTAAACATTGTTTTGGATTACGTTTTTATGGGGATTTTCAAAATGGGTCCCGCCGGTGCGGCGCTCGGAACCGCAATTTCTCAAACGGTGAGCGTGATAATAGCCCTTTTGGCAATGACTAAAACCAAAATCGGCATAAATCTTACCAAAAAAGACTTTATTCCGCAAAAAAGTATAATGGGAAAAATATTAAAAATAGGCGTGCCGGTTTCGCTTCAAGACGGTTTTGTACAAATTTCGTTTGTCTTAATAACCGTTATGGCAAACAAACGCGGATTAAACGATGCTGCGGCCGTGGGCATTGTGGAAAAGCTCATAGGAATTTTGTTTTTGGTGCCGTCGTCAATGTCTTCGTCGGTTTCGGCTCTTGCCGCTCAAAATATCGGCGCAAAAGAGTATTCTCGCGCAAAACTTACTTTAAGATACGCGCTTTTTATCACCGTTGGATTCGGAATTGCGGTCTCTTTTGCGGTAAGGCTTTTTCCCGAATGGTTTATACACATTTTTGAAGACGATGCCGCCGTTTGTACCTTGGGAAGTCAGTATTTGAGCAGTTACGTGCTGGATTGCATATTTGCGGGAATTCATTTTTGCTTCAGCGGATATTTCTGCGCACTTGGAAGGTCGGGCATATCTTTTTGGCATAACGCCGCATCTATTGTGTTCATGAGAATTCCGGGAGCATATTTTGCGTCTAAAATGTTTGCCTCTACGCTTTACCCCATGGGTCTTGCGGCGCCGCTGGGGTCTTTGATATCGGTTGTGATATGTGTTGTGGCATATGTTGTTATAGGAAAGAAGGAAAAAAATATACGCTAAGCAACAGCGAGTTGCTTGTTTTAATTTCATGATTGGATTATAATATGTTTGAGGTGATGGTTTTATGGAACCCAAAAATATTATTTATGAATTAAGAATAAAAAAAGGCTTAACTCAAGATGAACTTGCCGAAAAAGTGTATGTTACCAGGCAAGCGGTATCTCGTTGGGAAACCGGCGAAACGACGCCGAATACCGAAACATTAAAGATGTTATCGGGCGTGTTTGATGTTTCTATAAATACTCTTTTAGGTTCGCCGAGAAAGCTAATTTGTCAATGCTGCGGCATGCCGCTTGATGACACAATCATAAGCCATGATAAAAAAGGTGAATTAAACGAGGATTATTGCAAATGGTGCTATGCCGACGGAAACTATATATACAGCAACATGGACGATTTGATAGGGGTTTGCGTTAAACATATGGCAAACGAAAATTTTACCGAGGATCAGGTTCGCTCATATATGAAAGAACTGCTCCCTACATTGGATTACTGGAAGCGCTACGATGAACTTAGCGACAACGGTCAGTTTGAAAAATTCAAAAAGCAACTCATTGATGAAATAAACGGGCTTAATATAGAGGCGATGCCTAAGATTGAAAAACTTAACGCGCTTGCGGGAAATTTCGTTAATCTTGAATATCGCTTGCCGAACGGCACTTCGGCTAAATTTTTGAACGATTCTAAAACCTATCTCGGAAATGAGCTTAAATGTGAGTTCGGCGGTGATAGATGCTTTGGAGTAGTTGCGGATATGGAATTTTTGCTTGTTTGCACCTATGAGGAAAACGGCGAAAATCCTGAACTTGTTATTTATAAAAAAAGATAGAAAAAAACGGTTTAACCAAATATATGAGTTAAACCGTTTTTCAGCTTTAAATTAAAAATTTATCTTCTTCGCAAAGCTCCAAAAGGTCAATTGCGCGTTCGAAAATTTCTTTTGCGTTGTCAAGCTCTGCGGGGTGGTGAGCATCACTGCCCATGTAGAACTTGCATCCTACATCTTTTGCGATTTTAAATATTCTGAGCACCGTGTCGGCCTCGCCGTCTGAAAACTTCATGTCGCTTGAGTTAAGCTCAATTCCGATGTCGACTTTTTCGGCTTTTGAAAATACGTTTTTAAGCTCCTCGGTTTTAAGCGAATTCAGCGTTTCAAGATATTTTTCTCTGTCGCGGTCTATAAGCGGGCATGCAAGGTGAGCTATGCCCATTTTGTGAAACGGCAAGTCTTTACTCAGAAGAACATTAAATTTTTCAAGCCACAAATCCGCTTTTTGCTGAGGCATAACAACATCGGGCGAAATATTGTAGCCTATCATGTGCATGTGGGTAGTGGGAACGATTATAAAGTCAAATTTGTCGCAAACACTCTTTGAAATTCCCACATTCATGTTCATGTCCATTTCAGTTTCGCAACCGAACAAAAATCTTATGTCGTCGCTTTGGGGCAGTGGCTTTGCCGCGCTTACGTGCTCATAGTTTTGTGCTGTGTAAAATCCCGAAATCACCCCTTTTATATTTTCATCCCAAAAGTGGTCGGTAAGGCATATGGTATTTAGGTTAAAATCTTTGGCATATTTGAGAATTCTTTCGTTGTTTTGCTCTTCGTCCAAAGAACAAAGCGAAAGCTTGCTGTGAATGTGCAAATCGCTGTCAAATTTAAATCTCATTTTTTCTCTCCTTATAAGTAATTTCCGTTTTCCAAATCGTAAATTACTTGCGCTATTGCATCTTCTTCGTTGCTTACCGTTACAAAGTCTGACGCGTCGAGAGCTTCTTTGCATGCGTTTGAAACGGCAATGCCCGCTTTTGCGCTTTTAAACATTGATATGTCGTTGTTGTAGTCGCCTATTGCAATGGTTTTGTTTTTGTCTATGTTTAAAATCTGCGTGAGCTTTTCTATGGAAACGCCTTTTCCTGCGCCTTTCGGAAGAATTTCGTATAAAGTGCGCTCCGAGCGGGTAAAGTCAAAATTCACAGCCAGTGGGTGAGATGTGAGAGCTTTTTCCAATTTTAAAATCTCGTCGGCATCTTCACTTCCGAAAATTATTTTTGCCATAGGCTCTTCAATCTTGTCGTAGTGGGAGACAAGATTAGGAAGGTGAGTTACTTTTCTGAAATTTTCCATTGCATCATTTTCTTTGCAAAAATATGTCTTGTAATATGTGCAAACTTGTATGCCGATGTTCGGGAAAATCTCATCGGCATATTTTATCAAATCTACAACGCTCTCGTGTATGGGAGCTGTCCAAATGTATTCGTTTTTCACCGGGTCAAAAAGTCCGGCACCGTTTATGCAACCGAAAGGCGCGTTCGGCTCGATAAGCGCGCAAGCGTCCTCGGCGTATTGAGGCATTCTGCCCGTAACAAAGGTGAAAATTCCGCCTTTTGATTTAAAGTATTCTATCGCTTCTTTGTTTTTTGCGGATATCGTTTTGTCATTTCTCAATATGGTGCCGTCAAGATCGGTACATATGAGAACGTTTTCTAAATTGTTCATTCGTTGATTTCTCCTTGCAGTAAACTTGCTGATTTCGTACAGTGCAATTATAGTACATTTAGTTTAAAAAGTCAACTTACAAAAGCACTTTTTAATATCAATGTATATATTTGTCGGCAATGCGATTTAAAAGCGCAAATTAATGATTGATATCGGAAACTTCGGCTTTGCATAGCGGCCGGCAATCGGATATGCTATCCCAACCGAATACTTTTAACGTATAACATTCAATATTGTCATTAATATCTTCAAAGCTGTATTTCGTATCCGCGCATGACTTGGTTTTATAAATTTTGACAAGTTTATTATTTTTATATAAGGAAATTAGTATAGTTGGATTTTTGCTTGCTATATCTTGCGGTATATCAATATCAACGTTAATTGCGTTGTTTGAATATGATACATTTTTGAAAGCGAGTGTTTTGTTTTCCGACGGAACAAACACAAAATCAGAGTTGCCGTTTTCCACAGACAAATAGTAAACGCATTCCCCTTCGGAAGAAACCTCGAAATTAACGCGGCTTGAACATAGTGTGTCGAGTGGCTCATCAATTGATAAGGTTTTAATTTTTTCACCTTCAAGAGAATTTTTGTACAATGATATATTTATATTGTCATGTTTTGTATAGCCTCTGTT
>CAZSIY010000152.1:0-4302 GCA_964606825.1 uncultured Oscillospiraceae bacterium
ATTCAAAGTGGTGCTTGTTTCTTCCTTTGTGATGGAGCCATGCTTTGCTGTAACCGTACTCTTCCCTTTCTCTTTCGTTTGGCGAGCGTTTGCCGTCTTCGTAGAACCTTGCGCCCGACAAGAATTCCGCCGGGGAGTACTTCGACAAGTCGTGAAGAATTCCGCGCAGGGGTATTCCCGCTTTGAAGCAATTTTTTATTACTTCGTGGCGGTGACGCGTGATTGTGTTAAAATGTTTTATCGCTCCGCGAATGTGCATTTTGCTATCTCCTTTGTTTTTGGATTTTTTAGGGGTTTATCCCCTCGGTCAATGTTAGCGTAGGTTGAGTTCTATAAAAAATTATTTCGCCGCTATTTGCAACTAAATTAAATTCGCCTTTAGCTGACCGCAGGTCAATTTAGCGTGCGTAGCACATTTAGCTCGTTGCAAGGCGAATTTAGCTATGAATTCATTATACTCCCCTTCTCCAAAAAAATCAAGTCAAGCTATTGCAATATTTCAAAATTAGTGTATAATTGTACACAAAGAAAGGGTGATTTTGTGACAGCATACGAAATAGAAAAGAAATTTCTCATTCGCCGCCCCGACGAGAGCCTTTTAATGTCGTTAACGGGTTGCGAAAAAAGCGAAATAGAGCAAATATATCTTGAAAATGACGAGGGCATGTCGGAGAGAATACGCATGAGAAAAACCGACGGCAAGGTCCTCTTTTACCACACTTTAAAAATAAAAATATCCGACATGAGGCGAATCGAAACCGAAAACCTCATAACTCAAGCCGAATACGAAGAGCTAAAAAAAAGAGCGTATCGGCAACTTAACGCAATATACAAAGAAAGATATTGCATACCGTATGCCGAGCACACTCTCGAAATCGACGTTTTCCCGTTTTGGCAAAACAACGCCTACCTTGAAATAGAGCTGAAAAGCGAAAACGAGGAATACAAAATTCCCGATTTTATAGAAATAATTCGCGACGTTACAAACGACAAGCGCTACACCAACCACTCTTTGGCATTTAGCGTGCCGGTGGAAATTTAATCATTGTCGCTTTTTGTAAATCTTTTTACAATATAGTCGTGAGCCGCGTTTTCCGCTCTGTCTTCAAGAATGGGCAGGCTTACCAAACCATACTTCCTCTCCAAAGTGTTTTGCAAAATCTTGTCGGCAAGAACGGGATTTTTGGGAAGAAGAGGCCCATGGAGATAGGTTGCCACAACGTTTTTATGCACCACGCCCTCAAATTCGCAACCGTCGCTGTTGCCGTTTCCATAAACCACTTTTCCGAGGGGCGTGTGACTTCCTATAAAGGTTCTGCCGCCGTGATTTTCAAAACCAACGACGGTAGTGCCCGCGTAATCGCTTTTAAGCACAACGTTTCCTATAAGACGCCCTTTGCCTTGCTCGGTATAAATATCCAAAATTTCGGTGCCGCGGATTTTTTCGTTTCCCATTTGATAATAGTTTCCGAGGAGCTGATAACCGCCACAAACGGCAAGAAGAGAGCCGCCGTCGTTTACAAAGGCTTTCATTTCGCCTTTAAACTCATAAAGCCTTTCGCAAACCAATTTTTGCTCCCTATCCGAGCCGCCGCCTATAAAAACAATATCTGTTTTTGAAAAATCTATATCGTCTTTAAGCTCATATTCTTTAACATTTGCCTTTATTTCGCGATCTTCCAAACGGCGCTTTAACGTGATTATATTTCCTCGGTCACCGTACAAATTCAAAAGGTCGGGGTAAAGATGTGCAATATTTATTTCCATCTATTTGTCCTCCAGAGCTTTAAGATTGTTTTGCGTGTCGAAAAGTGCCGTATAGTTTATAAGAACGTAGCAAATTTCACCTTTGCCGCCGGCAACTTTTAAAAGTTCGTCTTTTGTGTTTTCCACGCATTTTACGTTATTAAATCCCGCGTATTTAAGCCTCAGCGCCATATCCTCTTTACGTATGCCCGAAGCGGTAATTGAAGATATGTCGGCGCCGCGAAGCTTTTCGTAGTCTACATCCCAAATCCAGGAAACGTCTCTTCCGTCTTGCGCTTTGTCATTTAAAACTATCATAACGTCTTTTTTCCTTGAGTCGGCGCAAAGAGTTGCAATTGCCTGGTTAAAGCCGGCGGGGTTTTTGGAAAGGTTTAAAACAACGGTTTTACTGCCTATTTTAAAAGGCTCCATGCGCCCTATTTGAGGCTTGTATTCATCAAAAACTTTCGCCGCGTTATCGGGGTTACCGCCCGCGCTTTCAAATGCCGAAAAAGATGCCAAAAGGTTATATATATTATAAAATCCGCGGTAATTCACCGAAAATCTCTCTTCTTTGCCCATAAAGGCAAGGTTAAAGGATATGCCGTTTTTCAAATCGACATTTGTTGCATCGTAATCGGGTGTGGGCCTTTTAAAGCCGCAACCCGCACAAAAATAATCGCCGAGCTGGCTGTAATGATAATAGTTATAAGTAAGCTCCTTGCCACAATTTAAGCAAAATCTTCCCTCTTTTGTTTCCGCGCTTGCAAGGTGCACATCTTGCGAAACGCCGTAATAAATGCACTCTCTTCCTTTGCCGAACTGCACACAAAGGGGGTCGTCGGCATTTAGCACAAGTTTTGTATCGGGGAGCTTTTCAAGAGCTTCGTTTAAAAGATTAATCGTTATATCTATTTCGCCGTAGCGGTCGAGCTGGTCTCTGAAAAGGTTTGTTATTACGATTTTATCCGGTGTAACGTGCTTTATTACGTGCCTTAGGCTCGCCTCGTCGCACTCTATTGCCGCATAATCCGCCTTTAGTCTTCCGAAAATATTCGCCTTTGCTATAAACGCGCAAGCAACGCCGGGAAGCATATTTGCGCCCACATTATTGCACACAACATCTGCGCTTTCGGTTTTCAAAAGCGAAAAGAGCAAGTTATTTGTAGTGGTTTTGCCGTTTGTTCCGCAAACCATTATAACTTCTTTTTTCACCTGTTTTGCCAAATGCGAAAGCACATAGGGCGATATTTTCAGAGCGACTTCACCGGGGGTTGACGAGCCTTTTTTGCCGGCGAGTTTTCCGGCTATAATTAAAAGTTTGCACGCGGTTATCGCAAAAATGTTTCTTAATTTTTTCATACAAAATCTCCTTTCTGCCAAAAGGCCATGTATAAAAAACATTTTTCGGGGATAGAATATATTTGTAAGAAGTCGTATGAAAACGGCATACTTACTCCCCCTTTTTTAATGCCGCGGCGAACTGTCGCGGCTTTTGCTTTATTGAAGATTGAGCTTTAAGTCGGAGTCTTTTATCCAGCCGAGCTTTTTAAACGGAAGAGCTATTGCCCAAGTTAAAACGGCGGGAAGAATAAAACAAATTACAACCATTGCCAAAATCTTGTCGGGTGTGATATTTTCAAGGCTCAAAACGCCTATCGGGCCCACAAGGCCGCAAGTGCCCATGCCCGAAGCTATGGCTACGGGGTTTTCCATTTTAAACACAAATGTCGAAAGCATGCCCGTAATTGCCGAGGTGATTATAGGCGGGAGCCAAATAATAGGTTTTTTTACAATATTTCCTATTTGGAGCATACTTGTGCCGAGGCCTTGCGCCAAAAGGCCGCCTATGCCATTTGCCGCAAAACTCATAACCGCAAATCCCACCATTTGCGCACAGCAGCCGGCCGTTGCCGCGCCGCCCGCAATTCCTGTAAGGGAGAGCATTGCGCAAATTGCCGCCGAGCTTATGGGAAGAGTGAGGCAAATTCCCACCGTCATTGAAACAAGAGCTCCCATGAGAATTGGTTGCATTTCGGTAAATGACATTATCATTTGGCCGAGAGATGCCATGATTTTTGAAATTCCGGGACCTACGAGAATAGAAATTACCGCTCCGGAAAGGATTGTAACAGTGGGGGTTATTATAATGTCCAATTTTGTTGATTTATAAACGAGTTTTCCGAGCTCTGCTGCCACAACAGCCGCCACATAAACTCCGAGCGGGCCGCCGAGAGAATTTGCCGCGCAACCTACCGCACAAAGCGAAAAAAGCACGAGGCCTTGTGCGCCCAAAGCGGAGCCTATTGCTATTGCCATTGCGGCGCCCTGAGCCTGAGAGCAAAATTCTTTTGCCTGAGCGAAAAACTGAGCCGCTGGTTTATAGGTAACGTAGTCGGCAATTGTGCCAAAAATCGTTCCTATGAGAAGCGATGCAAAAAGTCCGAGCGCCATTGCTCCGAGAGCATCTATAAAATAGCGTTTCGGCGAAAGAATAATCCCTTTTTTCTTCAAAAAATTCATTGTGTTTGCCACCTTTAGTTGATATTTGTATAC